>JAKLIE010000137.1 GCA_022709775.1 Pseudomonadota bacterium | reverse complement strand
CTGCGACATCTTGCTCCCAAAGCAAGCGCGCTACCAGGCTGCGCTACACCCCGAGGGGCGCGATTATGCCATTCGCGGGCGGCCCCGGCAAACGCCGGCTTGACCTGCCCGCGGCCCGGGTCACCCTGCGGGGCGTACGACGGTCGAGACCGTCGGTCCGCCTCCGCCTTTCCCCGACGCGATCATCCCGCGAACTTTCGTATGACGTGCATCGCCTCGTCGATCGCGGGCTCGCCCCGCCCCGATTTCACCGCCTGCTGCACGCAGCCGTGCAGGTGGTGCTCGAGCAATTCGAGACCGAGCGCGTCGAGCGCCGAGCGCACTGCGGACACCTGCGTCAGGATGTCGACGCAGTAGCGGTCCTCGCCGAGCATCCTGCCGATGCCTCGGACCTGGCCTTCGATGCGATTGAGGCGCTTCACCAGTGCAGCATGGTGCGCGTCCGCGCGCGGCGCGATCGGATGGTCGTGCCCGGCGTGCACGTGCCGCTCCGCCGCAGCCGGCGCGGCCGCGCGCTTCGCGGCCCTAGGCCGCGACGTCATAGCCGGCATCCACGATCGCGGACTTCAACGCCGGCACTGCGACCTTCGAAGCGTCGTAGCGCACGGTCGCCTGCCCCGGCGAAAGCTTCACGTCGACCTGGTCGACACCCGGGACAGCCTTCAGCACGCGCGTGACGCTCGCGACGCAGCCGCCGCAGGTCATGCCCTGCACGTTGATCGTGACGGTTTCCATCGTCGTTCCTTTCGTTCGTTCAGGGTCGGACCTTCGCGTCGGCGGGACGCCAGCGCTTGAGCAGGAGCGCGTTGCTCACGACGGACACGGACGACAGCGCCATCGCGGCGCCCGCGATCATCGGGCTCAACAGTCCCACCGCCGCGAGCGGGATGCCGAGCACGTTGTAGGCGAACGCGAAGAACAGGTTCTGGCGGATCTTGGACAGCGTCGCGCGGGAGAGCAGGATCGCGTCGGCGACCGCGTTCAGGTCGTCGCGCACGAGCGTGATGTCGGCGCTCTCGATCGCGATCGCCGAGCCCGCCCCCATCGCGAAGCTCACGTCGGCCTGCGCGAGCGCGGGCGCGTCGTTGACGCCGTCGCCGACCATGCCGGTGACCGCGCCCGACGCCTTCGCCTCGCGCACCGCCTCGGCCTTCGCCGCGGGCAGCACCCCCGAGCGCCAGTGCCCGATGCCGACGGCCTTCGCCACGGCGGCGGCGGTCGCCTCGTGGTCGCCGGTCAGCATCGTCACCTCGATGCCGGCCGCCTCGAGTCGCGCGATGGCGGCGGCGGACGTTTCGCGGACCCTGTCGGCGAGCGCGATCACGGCGACGAGCTTCGCGCCCTCGCCGACCGCCACGATCGTGTGGCCATCGCGCGCGAATCCCCTCACCGCTTCGTCGTCGATGGCAACGCCCTCGGAGGCGAGCCAGGCGGGGGACCCGACGCGCACGACCGCGCCGCCGCCGGCGGCGACCGCCTGTGCGCCCTTGCCCGGGACCGACACGAACCCGTCGATCGCGGCCGGCGCGACGCCGCTCGCCGCCGCGTGCGCGAGGATCGCCTGTGCGATCGGGTGCGTCGATCCCTGCTCGAGCGCGGCGGCGAGCGCGAGCGCCTTCGTTGCCGCTTCGGCCTCGAAGGCGACGACACCGGTGACCGCCGGCCGACCTTCGGTCAGCGTTCCGGTCTTGTCGACGACGAGCTTCGTCAGGCGCCCGGCGTGCTCGAGCGCCGCCGCGTTGCGGATCAGGACGCCGCGCTGCGCACCGCGCCCCGTTCCGACGATGATCGCCGTCGGCGTCGCGAGACCGAGCGCGCACGGACAGGCGATCACGAGCACCGCCACCGCGTGGATCAGCGCGCGCGAGGCTTCGCCGGTGATCGCGAGCGTCGCGACGAACGTGACGATCGCCACCGCGACGACGACCGGCACGAACACGCCCGCGACCCGGTCCGCGAGCCGCTGGATCGGCGCCTTCGAGCCCTGCGCCTCGGCGACCAGCCGCACGATGCCGGCGAGCAGCGTCTTCGCGCCGACGCCGGTAGCGACGGCGACGAGCATGCCGTCCTGGTTGACGGTGCCCGCGTAGACCTTGTCGCCCGGCGCCTTCGCCGCCGCGCGGCTCTCGCCCGTCAGCATGCTCTCGTCCACCGAGGACTCGCCGCGGACGACCTCGCCGTCGACCGGTACCGCGTCGCCGGCACGCACGACGAACCGGTCTCCTGCCTTCACGTCGGCGAGCGGCACCTCGACGATCGCACCGTCGCGTTCGATCCGCGCGGTGCGCGGCTGCAGCCTGACGAGTCCTTCGAGCGCGGCGGATGTCCCCGCCTTCGCGCGCGCCTCGAGCAGCTTGCCGAGCAGCACGAGCGTGATGACGGCGGCCGAAGCCTCGAAGTAGACGTGCTCGTGCAGTCCCAGCACGGTGACGACGGCGGACAGCCCCCACGCCATCGTCGTGCCGAGCGAGACGAGCACGTCCATGTTGGCGCCGCCGCCGCGCAGCGAGTTCCATGCGCCCAAGTAGAACCGCCGGCCGATCCAGAACTGGACCGGCGTCGCGAGCGCGAACTGCAGCCAGCGGGGCAGCACGTCGTGGTGCGCGTCGGGGCCCGTCCACGTCCACCCGCCCGATGCGAGCATCGGCACCATCTGCGCGACCAGCGGCAGCGTCAGGATCGCCGCCACGACGAACTCGGTGCGGAGCTTCCGGTACTCGGCCGTCTTGCGCGCCTCGCTCTCGGCACGCTCCTTCTCGGGATCGGCCTTGACGTGCGCGCGGTAGCCGGCGCGCTCGACCGCCGCGACGAGCGCGTCGATGGGCGTGGTCGCCGCGTTGAACCGCACCTGCGCCGACTCGGTCGCGAAGTTCACGGCGGCCTGCGTCGCCGGCAGGCGGTTCAGCACCTTCTCGATGCGCACGGCGCAGGCCGCGCAGGTCATGCCCTCGAGGGCGAGGTCGACGTGGTCGGCGCCGGTCTTCGGGGCCGGGACGTCGGCGGCCCCGGGCGCAGCTTCCGCCGGAGAGGCAAGCGAATTCATGAGCGGATATTATACCCCTGCCAGGTATATTGTCAAGTACCCCGGCAGGGTACCTGTCCGCACGCGCCGGGGCTCGGGCGGAGCTCGCGCGGATGCGGGACGGGGCGAAGACCGGGGTCAGACCCCTCGAAGGATCAGGCTTCGGGCTTGAGCTGCGGGAACAGGATCACGTCGCGGATCGACGCGCTGTCGGTCAGGAGCATCACGAGGCGATCGATGCCGATGCCCTCGCCCGCCGTCGGCGGCAGGCCGGTCTCGAGCGCGCGCACGTAGTCGGCGTCGTAGAACATCGCCTCCTCGTCGCCCGCCTCCTTCGCCGCCGCCTGCGCGGCGAAGCGCGCCGCCTGGTCCTCGGGATCGTTCAGTTCGGAAAAGCCGTTCGCGATCTCGCGGCGCGTGATGAACAGCTCGAAGCGGTCGGTGACCGCCGGGTTCGCCTCGTTCGCGCGGGCGAGCGGCGACACGTCGGTCGGGTGCGCGACGATGAACGTCGGCTGCACGAGCTTCTCCTCTGTCGTCTGCTCGAAGAGCTTGAGCTGCAGGAGGCCCACACCGTCGGTCGGGAACACCTCCTCGTCGAACGGTGCGAGCGCGACGCGCAGGTACTCCGGCTTCGCGAGCTCGTGCAGCGGGTACTGCGGGTTGTGCTTGTGGATCGCCTCGGCCATCGTCAGCCGGTCGAACTTTGCGCCGAGGTCGATCGTCTCGCCCTGGTAGGTGACCGAGGTCGTGCCGAGCACGCGCAGGGCGACGGTGCGCAGCAACTCCTCGGTCAGGTCCATCAGGTAGCCGTAGTCCCGGTACGCCTCGTAGAACTCGAGCATCGTGAACTCGGGGTTGTGCCGGGTCGATATGCCTTCGTTTCGGAAGTTGCGGTTGATCTCGAACACCTTCTCGAGCCCGCCGACGACCAGGCGCTTCAGGTAGAGCTCCGGCGCGATGCGCAGGTAGAGCTGCATGTCGAGCGCGTTGTGGTGCGTCACGAACGGCCGCGCCGCCGCGCCGCCCGGGATCGGGTGCATCATCGGCGTCTCGACCTCGAGGTAGCCGCGCTCGACGAAGAACTCGCGGATCGCCTGCACGATCTGCGAGCGCTTGACGAACACGTCGCGCGACGCCGGATTGGTGATCAGGTCGAGGTGACGCTGCCGGTACTTCTGCTCCTGGTCGGCGAGGCCGTGGAACTTCTCGGGCAGCGGGCGCAGCGCCTTCGACAGCATCCGCACCGAGTCGCACTTGACCGACAGCTCGCCGGTCCTGGTCCTGAACAGCGTCCCGGTCGCGCCGACGATGTCGCCGAGGTCCCAGTGCTTGAACGTCTCGAGGCGCTCGGCGCCGACGCCGTCGAGCGTCACGTAGAGCTGGATGCGGCCCGACATGTCCTGCAGCGTGGCGAAGCACGCCTTGCCCATGACGCGCTTCAGCATCATCCGGCCGGCAATGGCGACACGGATCGCCTTCGGCTCGAGCTCCTCGTTCGGCGTCTCGCCGTGCCGCGCGTGCAGGTCCGCGGCGAGCGCGTCACGGCGGAAGTCGTTCGGATAGGCCTGCCCGGCGGCGCGCAGCTGCGCGAGCTTCGCGCGCCGCTCGGCGATGATCTGGTTCTCGTCCTGGACGGGCGGGGTCGCGGCAGTCGGCTCGGTCATGGCAGGGGGCTCTTCAGGCGGTGCCGGCGGGAGCGGCGGGGCGGCTCGCACGGTCGTTGGCCAGGTCGATGATGTGGCGCGGCGCGAGTCCGCGGTAGTGGGGAATCGCAGCGAGCACGTGCGGACCGGCGAGGCGCTCCGCCGTCTCGCCCGACGTGATGCCCACGGCGTGCATGCCCGCGCGACGCGCGCCCTCGATGCCGAGCGGCGCGTCCTCGAACACGATGCAGCGGGCGGGATCGGCGCCCATGCGCTGCGCCGCGAGCAGGAACAGGTCGGGCTCGGGCTTGCCGCGCGCGACATCGTGCGCGCCGGCGAGCGCGTCGAACTCGCCCTCCATGCCGAGGCCCGCGAGCGCGAACGCGATGTTCTTCGCGTCACCCGCGGTCGCGCACGCGACCTTCACGCCCTCGGCGCGCGCCCGGCGCGCGAAGGCGCGGAAGCCCTCGATCTCGCGGAACACCGGGCGGAACAGCTCGCGGTAGACGTCTTCCTTCTCGTGCACCAGCGCCCACGCGGCCTCGTCGCTCATCGGACCGAACCGCTCGCGCATGATCTCGGTGCCGGTGCGGCCCGCGGTCGCGCGCAGGAACGCCTCGCCCTCGTAGCGGACGCCGTGGCGCGCGAAGAACGCTTCCCACGACTTCCCATGAAAAGGCATCGAGTCGATGATCGTGCCGTCGATGTCGAAGATGAATGCGGCTCGCGCCCCCAGGGGGGCGGCGGCCGAAGGCCGCTTCGGGGGGCGCTCGAGCGGCCCCGCAGCGCCGACCGCGGCCCTGGGCGATCGACGGGCCGCCCCGAGATCGCCCTCGGGCCGCGGTGCCCCCTGGGGGGCGGCGGCCGAAGGCCGCTTCGGGGGGGGCCTCACTGCACGCCCTGCTTGAGGCTCGCGGCGATGAAATCGTCGAGGTCGCCGTCGAGCACGCGCTGGGTGTCGCCGACCTCGTGGTTCGTGCGCAGGTCCTTGATCCGCGACTGGTCGAGCACGTAGCTGCGGATCTGGTGGCCCCAGCCGATGTCGGTCTTGCTGTCCTCGAGCTTCTGCTGCGCGGCCTGGCGCTTGCGGAGCTCGAGCTCGTAGAGCTTCGCCTTCATCATCGCCATCGCCTCGGCGCGGTTGCGGTGCTGCGACCGGTCGTTCTGGCACTGCACGACGATGTTGGTCGGCAGGTGCGTGATGCGCACCGCGGAGTCGGTCTTGTTGATGTGCTGGCCGCCCGCGCCCGAGGCACGGTAGGTGTCGATGCGCAGGTCGGCCGGGTTGATCTCGATCTCGATCGAGTCGTCGACCTCCGGATAC
>JAKLIE010000136.1 GCA_022709775.1 Pseudomonadota bacterium | reverse complement strand
GACGGCCTCAATGCCGCGGCCTCCGTCGAGCTCGACGCGCTGCGACGCCTCCTCCCGCGCAAGCGACCCGCGCGCTGACGCCGTCGCTGCGTTATAGTTGACCGGCTATAACGCAAGCCGACTCCGATGCGAACCCTGCTCGCGCTGATTCTCGTCGCCCTCGCGCCGTTCGCCGCGGCGCAGGCGCCGGTGATCGCCGCCGCGGCAGACCTCAAGTTCGCTCTCACCGAGATCGCGGACGCCTACCGGCGCGAGACCGGGAACGAGGTGCGCATCGCGTTCGGCTCGTCGGGCAACTTCACGCAGCAGATCGAACACGGCGCGCCGTTCGAGCTGTTCCTGTCCGCCGACGAGGCGTACGTCGAGCGCCTCGCCGCCGAGGGCCTCACGCGCGACGGGGGAACGCTCTACGCGATCGGCCGCGTCGCGCTGTTCGTGCCGCGAAACTCGCCGCTGGCCGCCGACCCCACGCTCGCCGACCTCCGGCGCGCGGTCCGGGAAGGCCGCGTCAGGCGCTTCGCGATCGCGAATCCCGAGCACGCGCCCTACGGACGCGCGGCGCGCGAGGTGCTGCGTCGGGCCGGCCTCTGGGAGGCGATCACGCCCTCGCTCGTGCTGGGCGAAAACGCTTCGCAGGCGATGCAATTCGCCGCGGGCGGCGGCGCGGAAGGCGGCATCGTCCCCTGGTCCCTCGCGAAGGCTCCCGAAGCCGCGAAGCTCGGCACCGCGGTGCTGCTCCCCGCCGAATGGCATCGGCCGCTGCGCCAGAGGATGGTGTTGACGAAGTCGGCGGGACCGCAGGCCGCCGCGTTCCGCGCGTACCTCGACACGCCCGGCGCCAGGGCGATCTTCGTTCGCAACGGCTTCGCGCTGCCCGGCGAGGGCGGCTGACGCGAGGCACGATGGACTGGACCGCGCTCAGGCTCTCGCTCGCGCTCGCCGCGTGGACGCTCGCGATCCTCGTCCCGCTGGGCATCGTCGCGGGACGCTGGCTCGCGAACACGCGCTCGCGATCGCGGCCCTGGCTCGAGGCGCTGACCGCGCTTCCGCTCGTGCTGCCGCCGACGGTCGTCGGCTTCTACCTGCTGGTCGCGCTGGGCGCGCAGAGCCCGCTGGGCGACGCGTTCGCCCGCGTGTTCGGCGCGCCGCTCGCATTCAGCTTCGCCGGGCTCGTCGTCGCGTCCGTAATCGTCAACATCCCGTTCGCCGTGCAGCCGCTGCAGCGCGCCTTCGCCGCGATCCCGCACGAGGTGCGCGAGGCGGCGCAGTGCTGCGGACTGTCCCGCTGGCAGGCCTTCCTGCGGATCGAATTGCCGCTGGCGTGGCCCGGCGTGCTCTCGGCCGCCGTCCTCACGTTCGCGCACACGCTTGGCGAGTTCGGCGTCGTGCTGATGGTCGGGGGCAGCATTCCGGGCGAGACGAAGACGATCGCGATCGCGATCTACGACCGCGTGCAGGCGTTCGACACGACGGCGGCCGGCACGATGGCCCTGGCGCTCCTCGTCGTCTCGTTCGTCACGGTCGCGCTCTCGTTCGTGCTTTCCGACCGGTGGCTGCGGAGCGAGCGGCGATGAACCTTTCCGTGCGGATCGTGCACGGGGCGCCGCCGCTCGACCTCGACGTCGAGCTGCCCGCAGGCGAGATCGTCGCGGTCGTCGGGCCGTCGGGGAGCGGCAAGACGTCGCTGCTTCGCGCCATCGCCGGCCTGATCCGGCCCCGCAGCGGACGCATCGCGCTCGGAACCGACGCCTGGCTCGACACCGCGCGCGGCATGTCGAAGCCCACGCGCGAACGTCCGATCGGATACGTCTCGCAGCACTACGGGCTGTTCCCGCATCTGTCGGCGCTGGCGAACGTCGCGTGCTCGCTCACGCACCTGCCGGCCGGCGAGCGCGCCGAGCGCGCCCGCGCCTGCCTCGCGCTCGCGCACGTGGCGGGGCTCGACGACCGGCTCCCCCGCGAACTGTCGGGCGGGCAGCAGCAGCGAGTGGCGATGGCCCGGGCGCTCGCGCGCGAGCCCCGCGTTCTGCTGCTGGACGAGCCTTTCTCGTCGGTGGACCGCAGCACGCGCAAGCGGCTCTACCTGGAGCTGAAGCGCCTCCACGCGGAGCTCGCGCCGACGGTGCTGCTCGTGACGCACGACCTCGACGAGGCCGCGCTGCTCGCGACGCACCTGTGCCTGCTCCAGCGCGGGCGGATCGTGCAGCATGGCGCCACCGGCGACGTCCTCACGCGACCGACGACGGTCGCCGCCGCGCGCCTGCTCGACCTGCCGAACCTCTTCCACGGGACCGTCGAGCGCGAGGACGGCGTATCGCGCATGCACTGGGGCCCGCACACGCTCGAGCTGCCGGACGCGACGGCGGTCGACGCCGGCGCGCGGACCGCATGGACGATCCTGCCGACCAAGGTGCTGCTCCACCGCGTCGACCGGCCTTCGCGCGGCGAGCGCGAGAACCCGGTACGCGCGACCGTCGCCGATCTCGTGACGCTCGGCGACGACGTGATCGCGAGGCTCGTGCCGGAAGGCCTGCCCGACGCCCGCCTCCACCTGAAAGTGTCGCTGCACGTTGCGCAGCGAAACGGCCTCGCATCGGGCCGCGAGGTGACCGTCTCGCTCCTCGCCGAGGCGATCGTGCCTCTGGCCGGCGAGTAGGCCCGGCGGGTGTCGCCTGGCGCCGGTCGCCGCCCGCTCCGGCCTCCTACACCGTGAGCTGCGGATTGAGCCTCGGCACCTTGTCGTGCAGCTTGTTGAGCGCGTTGACGTACGCCTTGGCCGACGCGACGAGGATGTCGGTGTCGGCGCCGTTGCCGTTGACGATGCGTCCGTCGCGCTCGAGGCGCACGGTCACCTCGCCCTGCGCGTCGGTGCCGGTCGTGATCGCGTTGACCGAGTAGAGCAGCAGTCGCGCCCCGGACGACGCCATCCGCTCGATCGCCTTGAACGTCGCGTCGACCGGCCCGTCGCCGTCGACCTCCGCGTGCCGCTCGGCATCTCCGATCGACATCGCGACGCGGGCATGCGGGACCTCGCCGGTCTCGGACACGACGCGCAGCGCGACGAACTTGTAGTGCTCCTTCTCCGGCGTCACCGCCTCGTCGGAGACGAGCGCCTGCAGGTCCTCGTCGAACACCTCGCCCTTCTTGTCGGCGAGCTCCTTGAACTTCGCGAACGCGACGTTGAGCGTCTCTTCCGACTGAAGCGCGATCCCGAGCTCCGCGAGCCGCGTGCGGAACGCGTTGCGCCCCGAGAGCTTGCCGAGCACGAGCTTGTTCGCGTTCCAGCCCACGTCCTCGGCGCGCATGATCTCGTAGGTCTCGCGATGCTTGAGCACGCCGTCCTGGTGGATGCCCGACTCGTGCGAGAACGCGTTGGCGCCCACGATCGCCTTGTTCGGCTGCACCGGGAAGCCGGTGATCGACGAGACGAGCTTCGAAGCGGGGACGATCTGCGTCGTGTCGACGCGCGTCGTGCAGGGAAAGACGTCGCGGCGCGTCTTCACCGCCATCACGACTTCCTCGAGCGACGCGTTCCCCGCCCGCTCGCCCAGGCCGTTCACCGTGCACTCGACCTGCCGCGCGCCGTTCATCACTGCGGCGAGCGAGTTGGCGACCGCGAGCCCGAGGTCGTTGTGGCAGTGGACCGACCACACCGCCTTGTCCGCGTTCGGGATACGCTCGCGCAGGCTCCGGATCAGCTCGCCGAACTGCCACGGCGTCGTGTAGCCCACGGTGTCCGGGATGTTGACCGTGGTCGCGCCGGCGCGGATGACCGCTTCCAGGAGCCGGCACAGGAAGTCGGGTTCGCTGCGGCCCGCGTCCTCGGGCGAGAACTCGACGTCGTCGGTCCAGCCGCGCGCCCAGCCGACCGACTTGACCGCCTGTTCGAGCACCTCGTCGGGCGACATCCTGAGCTTCATCTGCATGTGGATCGGAGAGCTCGCGATGAACGTGTGAAGGCGCTTGCCCTCGGCCGGCGCGATCGCCTCGCCGCAGCGCGCGATGTCCTTCTGGTTCGCCCGCGCCAGTCCGCACACGATGCTCCCGCGCACCGTCTTCGCGATCTCGTGCACCGCCTCCCAGTCGCCCTGGGACGAGGCCGGGAAGCCGGCCTCGATCACGTCGACGCGCAGCCGCTCGAGCTGGCGCGCGATGCGGAGCTTCTCGTCCCTGGTCATCGACGCGCCGGGGCTCTGCTCGCCGTCGCGCAGCGTCGTGTCGAAGATGCGGAGGTGGTCGGTCATCGCTTTCTCGCCGTCGTGGTCAGGGATCAGGCGCCGACCGCCGCGCGGGCGGGCGCGAGCGCGACGGCGCCCTGGGCGATCGCGCGGTTCACCGCGCTCGTCACCGCCTTGAGCGTCGCGGTCACGATGTTCGGATCCTCGCCGACACCATACACGGCGCGGCCGGCACCCGCACGGAGCTGCACGTAGGCGACGGCAGTCGCGTCCTCGCCGGCGCCGATCGCGTGCTCGTGGTAGTTCTGCACGTGGACGTCGACGCCGAGATGCTCGCGCAGCGCGTGCACGTACGCGTCGACCGGGCCGTTGCCCTGCCCGGTCGCCTCGGTCGCGCGGCCGCGCACCTCGAGGCGCGCGGTCAGGTGCTCGACACGGCCGCTGTCCGCCGCGTGGCGCGCGCGATGGTCGACGTAGGCGACCGGCGAGCGCGCGTCGAGATACTCGCGGTCGAAGGCGGCCCGGATCTCGGCGGCCGAGAGCTCCTTGCCGGTCGCGTCGGTGATCTTCTGGATGACCTGCGAGAACTCGACCTGGAGCAGCCGCGGCAGCGCGAGCCCGTAGTCGCGCTCGAGCAGGTAGGCGATCCCGCCCTTGCCCGACTGGCTGTTGACGCGGATGACGGCCTCGTAAGTGCGCCCGACGTCCGCGGGATCGATCGGCAGGTACGGCACGTCCCACGCCTCGTTCCCGCGCGCGACGTCGATCGCGCGCGCGGCGAGGCCCTTCTTGATCGCGTCCTGGTGCGAGCCCGAGAACGCCGTGAACACGAGCTCGCCACCGTACGGGTGGCGCGGATGCACGGGCAGCTGGTTGCATTCCTCGACGACGCGGAGGATCCGGCCGACGTCGGAGAAATCGATGCCCGGGTCGACGCCCTGCGTGAAGAGGTTGAGGCCCAGCGTCACGAGGCACACGTTGCCGGTGCGCTCGCCGTTTCCGAACAGGCACCCCTCGACGCGCTCGGCGCCGGCCAGCTGCGCGAGCTCGGCCGCGGCGACGCCGCATCCGCGGTCGTTGTGCGGATGGACCGACAGCACGATCGCGTCGCGGCGCGCGAGGTTGCGGTGCATCCACTCGATCTGGTCGGCGTAGACGTTGGGCGTCGACATCTCGACCGTCGCCGGGAGGTTGATGATCGTCTTGCGCAGCGGCGTCGGTTGCCACACCTCGGTGACCGCGTCGCAGATCGCTTTCGCGAAGTCGAGCTCGGTGCCGGTGAAGCTCTCGGGCGAGTACTGGAACACCCACTCCGTACCCGTACGCTCGGCCGCGAGGTCGCGGATGAGCCTGGCGCCCGTCACCGCGATGTCGACGATGCCCGCGCGGTCGAGTCCGAAGACGACGCGGCGCTGCGTCGTCGACGTCGAGTTGTACAGGTGGACGATCGCGCGCTTCGCGCCGTCGAGCGCCTCGAAAGTGCGCCGGATCAGCGGCTCGCGCGACTGGGTGAGCACCTGCACGGTCACGTCGTCCGGGATGCGGCGCTCGTCGATCAGCTTGCGGATGAAGTCGTAGTCGGTCTGCGACGCCGCCGGGAAGCCGACCTCGATCTCCTTGTAGCCCAGGTCGACCAGGAGTTCGAACATCGCGAGCTTGCGCTCCGCGTCCATCGGCTCGATCAGCGCCTGGTTGCCGTCGCGCAGGTCGACGCTGCACCAGACCGGCGGGTGCGCGATCGTCTTCGACGGCCAGGTGCGGTCGGCGAGGACGACCGGGGCGGTCGGACGGTACTTCTGGCTGGGGTGCGGCTTCA
>JAKLIE010000135.1 GCA_022709775.1 Pseudomonadota bacterium | reverse complement strand
CGGAACGGATGATCGGGGTCAGAGCCGTAATTCTCGAACGCACGCTCGACATTCGCAGAACCGTTTCAACGAGAATTGCGGCTCTGACCCCGATAATCCGCCGCGCCGCCGGCAACGCCTACGTCCTCGCGCTCGCGCGCGGCCAGCGCTCGATCCCCTACGCGCCGCGCGCCTACGTCGAGCGGCTGCGCGACGCGCGCGTGCGCAGTCTCGTGCGATATGCGGCGCGCACGGTCCCGTTCTACCGCGAGGCGTTCGCGAGGCTCGGTCTCGACCCGCGCGAGATCCGCACCGCGCACGACCTCGCGCGGCTGCCGATCGTCGTGAAGGACGACCTCCGCCGCGACCCCGAGGCGTTCTTCTCGACGTCGCGCACGGGCAAGCGCGCGATCCCGTTCGAGACCAGCGGCTCGACCGGCTCGCGCGTGCGCATCCTGCACGACCGCCGGAGCCTCCTCGCGAACATCGCCTACGGCGAGCGCGAGCGCGCCGTCATCACGCGCCTGCTCGGCCGCGGATCCGGCTACCGCGAGGTGCGCCTGGGCTACGCGGGAGGCACGATCGACAAGGTGTACGACTTCTACCGCGATCACACGTGGATCCCTTCGCGGCCGGTGCGGCTCGAGCTCTCGGTCACCGATCCGCTCGCGCGCAACGCCGAGGCGATCGACGCGTTCGCGCCCGACATCCTGTTCGGCTATGGAACCTACCTGCACGCGCTCGCGCGGGCGGCCGCCGCCGGAACGATCTCGTTGAAGCGGCCGAAGCTCGCGATCTACGCGGCGGAGCCGCTCTCGCTCGCTGCGCGGCGCGAGATCGAGGAGGCGCTCGGCGCGCCGGTGATCTCGCGCTACACGGCGGTCGAGGCGTTCAAGATCGCCTACCTGTGCGAGCGGCGCGAAGGCTTCCACGTGCACGAGGACCTCGCGCACCTGCGCATCGTGGACGACGACGGCCGTGACGTGGGCGACGGCGACACCGGCGTCGTCGTGCTGTCGAACCTCGTCAACCGCGGCACGGTGCTGCTCAACTTCAGGACCACCGATCTCTCGCGCTGGTCGGACGAGCGTTGCGAGTGCGGCCGCACGCAGCGGCTGCTCTCCGAGATCGACGGTCGCGTCGAGGACCTGCTCGAGCTGCCCAACGGCCGCGTCGTGCACCCGCGCGGCGTCTGGGGTGTGCTCAAGCCCCACCCCGAGGTGCTGGGCTACCAGCTCGTGCAGCGCGAGCCCGCGCGCTTCGTGCTGAAGCTCGTGATGGCGACCGCGGACGACTGCGCGCGCCTCGCGCCGCAGCTCGCGCGCGACATGGAGGCGACACTCGGGCCGGGGATGGCGGTCGAGGCCGAGCGATGCGACGCGGTGCCGCGCGAGGCGGGCGGGAAGGTGCGGATGGTGGTGGCGCTGCGCTGACTCGCCCCTGTGGGGCGGGCTTCAGCCCGACGCCTTTCGCGGCCTCCCACCCAGCTTGCCGTTCGCACGCGCCGCCCGCCGCTTCGCGGGCGACGACACCTTGGCGCCCTGCCGCGCCAACGCCGACATCCAGGTCCGCGACCCGAAGCACCCGGCGACGAGCTCCGGCACCGCGACGTCGAGGTCGAGCGACGGCCACCATAGGCCGTAGCCGCCCCCCTGCATGCGGACCGAGCGGATCACCGACGCCGGGGCCCCTGCGAGGCCCTCGATGCTCGCGACCGGGATGCTCACGCCGACGCCCGAGACGAGCTCGACGCGCAGGCGCGAGGTGCGCGCGTCGTACGACGCGCCCGTCGCGAGCTCCCCACGGGCGCGGCGGACCTTGCCGGCGACGGTCGCCGCCGCTGGTCGATCGTCGGCTGCTCTCACCCGTTTCCGTCCAGTCGTGACCATCGATCACCTGCGCACAACCGGCCCGAGCGCGAACTGGAAATCGCGCCCCACCGCGCTGGCCGCCTTGAGCAGCGTGTCGAGCTGCACGGCGGTGTAGGTCGGGTCGAGGACGCGGTCGAGCTGCGACCGGCTCGTGCCCATCCGGCGCGCCATCGCGAGCTTGGTCAGCCGCGCGGCGCGCATGGCGTCGGCGACGGCCTCGGCGAACGCTCGCTTGAGCGCGATCGCGTGCGTTTCGTCGAACGTACCTTGCTCGCGAAGGTACTGGTCGAAGCTCGACCCACGACGTCTATTCGCCCTCGGCATGCCTCCACTCCTTCCAGCGTTCGAGCGCCAGCGCGATGTCGGCGGCGTCGGTCCGGCGCGACTTCTTGATGAACCCGTGCAGCAACACCATCTCGCCGTCGTCCATCGCGAAGAGCACGCGCGCAACGCGCCCCGCCAACGCGACGCGCGCCTCCCAGATTCGGCCGCGCACGTGGTCGACGCGCGGCTTGCCCAGCGGCCACTTCGCCTGGACGTAGGCGATCTCCTCGCCGACGCGCCTGCGATCGCCGGCTTCCAATCCGAGCAGCCAGTCGCGAACCGGTTCGCGGCCGGAGCGCGTGGCGAAGAAGTACGCCGGAACCCTCGACACCGCGCCGCCTCCAGAATGTACCATAAATGGAACACACGGCGGTGCACGATCGAATCGCCCGTCGCCCGCCCGCCCGACTCGCCCGGATCGGATCGGGCCATCCGGGGCCGAGGCTCCGCACCCGGATCAGCGCCGGACAGTCGCGCGCGTCTCGCCGTGCCCAAAGGCTCGCTCGCCACGGAGAGGCCGCGACATCGGCCGAATGACCGAGGGACGGACGCTGGTGGCCATGACTCCGCTGCGCCTGCGACGTCAGGCCCGCCTCCGCGAGCGAAGCCGCCAGCCCCTGCCCGGCGGAAATGAGGGTCAGACCCTCATTCCTCGCCGCGTCGACCACCGCCGCGGGAATCAGGGTCTGACCCTCATTTCCCGTGGCCGCAGCGATCGTCGGCCGCCCCTCAGGCTCACACCATGAGCCACCGCCCCGACGACGATCGACGCTGAAGGCGCGCCCCGCACGCCCCGGCATTTCCCTTGCTTGCCGCTGGGTTTCCGCGCGATCCGGCGGCACCTCGCGTGCTAGGATCGCCCGGCCGGAAAGGGGAGGAAAAACAACGGTGTCCGCCGAGCAGGCCGCGCGGAAGACGATCGACGAGCTGCTGCGGAAGGCCGGCTGGCACGTGTGCGACGTCAGCTACGCCGACCTCCGCGCGTCACGAGGCGTCGCGATCCGCGAGTTCCCGCTCGCCGCGCCCGCGCAGCCGAACCCCGCCCCCGGCCGCGCCGACGCCGGCTGCGCGGACTGCCGCCAAGGCTGTCGTCCGACGAAAGACCGCAATCAACGGTCGCGCATTCTGGTACATCAAGGATGCGAGCGGTGAATGGGTCCGTCTACTGGATTACTAGGGCTAGATCTACCGTCGTCCAGAGAACGAATGAGACGATGAGGCAAACCGGCCCTGCAGCCGTTGAGGAACACTCAAAACGCATGCGGCGCCGTTTCCCTCTGGTACGTCTCGCGCCCGACCGACACAGTGTCGCTGCGAGTTGGGCGATATGAGCCTTGCCTATATCCTGATCGACTTCGAGAACGTCCAGCCGAATGCGGCTGAATTGAGCTCGATACGCGGCGCGGACTACCTGGTCCGGATGTTCCATGGCCCGCACCAGAACAAGTTCGACGCCGGCATCGTCAAGGCGTTGCAGCCCCTAGGCTCACAGGTCGAATACGTCCAATGCGCTCGGAAGGGCAAGAACGCGCTCGACTTTCGAATCGCGTTCTGCCTGGGAAAGATCATCGAGCAGCGCGAGGCGGCGGTCTCGCCAAATCGAAGGCAGGCCCGGTTCGTGGTCGTCTCGAAGGATGCCGGATTCGACGAACTGCTCGACCACGTGCGAACGCTGGGCTTCGAAGCTGCGCGGGTGGAGAGCATCCGTGATGCGCTCGCGCCCAACGTGCCGGTTGCAGCCACTCTCGAGGTCGGGACCAAGGTGGAGCCGCCCTTACCAGCCCCGCAGTCCGGCAACGTGGCGTCGCATTCGGCAAAGTCGTCCCACGTGAATCCGACACCCGCCAGCCCGACATTGCCAAGTGCGGCGACTGCAACCAAGCCATCGCCAGCCGCAGCCAAGACCGCTGCGGCGAAGAAGCCTTCGTTGAAGAAGGCGACCAAGGCCCCGCCCAAGTCTGCGAAGAAGGCTGCGGTGCCGGATCCATGGGCGAAGACCGTCGCCAACCTGCGCGATCACCCGAAAAATCGGCCGTCGACCGTCGCGGCGCTCGAGCGCCACCTGAAGACGATGCTCGGAAACGGTGCCACTGCGGAGAAGTCGCAGGCGATGGTTCGCCGCCTGGAGCGCGAAGGGCTGGCCACGATCGCGAACGGGAAGGTCGAATACCGCATTCCCGACAAGTGAGGCAGCAGGCGCTTCGCGTCGCCAACTCGGTCGCGCCCCGAGGGTTGGGGTCATCCCGGGCTGCACCCTCTTCCAACCCAGGGCACGGTGCGCGAAGATGGCCGTGTTCACGCGGAGCCGAAAATCACGTGTCGCCTATAACCCTCTTCTCCTTCGGCTACTGGGGCTGGGGCAACGCCGTGCCGCAGCTCGTCGAGGCGATCGACGCGGTCGAGAAGTCGCGCGACTACGCGCCGCCGATCTTCGCGGACATCCGGATCTCGCGCAGCGTGCGCGCCGCGGGCTTCGACGGGAACGCGTTCGAGAAGGTCGTCGGGGTGGCGCGGTACCGGTGGATGGACTCGCTCGGCAACCTCGCGATCAGGCAGGGCGGCGAGATGCGGATCAAGGAGCCGGCCGCCGCCGGGACGTTGCTCGAGCTCGCGGCGACGGCGGCGAAGTCGAAGCGCCGCGTCATCTACTACTGCGCGTGCCAGACGCCGTGCCAGTGCCACCGCTACCTCGTGTCGAAGCTCCTGCTCGACGCGGCGAAGCAGCGATCGCAGGCCGTCGAGATCGTCGAGTGGCCGGGAGGCGAGCCGGCCAAATCCGAGATCGAGATCCGGCTGCCGCGCGCGGCGTTCGACAAGGTGCGGCGCGGGGCGACCTCGGTGCCGCTGCCCGCGAAGGTCGACCTGGCGAAGATGGCGGCGCTGCCGTGGTACTCGCTGCTGCTGGTCCGGCCCGAGGACGATGACGTCGTGCCGACCTGGCGGCTCGTCACCGGTCCGGCGCGGTACAGGAAGACCGGCTGGTACCTGCCTGTCCACGGCGCCCTCGACGAGCAGACGCCCGCGGCGATGCGGGCCGAGCTGATGCGTCGGCGGGAGGATCTGGGGTACCAGCCGTTGAGCTTCGCGCCTCGATAGGCGTTCGGGCCGGCGCCGCCGTCGGAAGATCGTCCGGCTGAAGCCGGATCCACGGCAGGATTGACCGCAGCGCAGCCGCTCGCGAGCGGACGACCGGTGCAATCAGGGGGCCGGCACCACCTCTATGCCTTCGAGCCTGCACGCCGCCGCCAGGCGCGCATCGAGCGTCGCCAGCGGCCAGCCGCGACGCTGCGCGAGCTCCACGTAAGCTGCGTCGTAGGTCGTGAGCCCTCGTCTGCGGGCGATCGAGATGACTCGCGCGAGTGCGTCGCCGGCGGGAGAGGCGTCGACGTCGATCGGGAGCGAGAGGAGAACGTCGAGCATGCGGTCTGCGTCGCGATCGGTGATCCGTTCGCGACGGCGCGCTGTCAGCAGGGCGTTGGCGACTTCGAGCGGCCAGATCGCCGGCGCCGCGGGCGCGGCCGATCCCAGTTGGTCGGCAAGAGCGTCGGCCGCGTCGGTCCGCTCGCCCGGCAGCAGCCAGGCGAGCGCGACGGAGCTGTCGAGCACGAAGGGCATCAGTACCGGTGGTCGTCGTGAGCGAGCTCGCGCAGGCTCTCGCCGCGCTTGAGGATGTCGGACAGGCGCACGCCGCGCTTCGCCAGGTCCGCGCGCAGCCTGCGCATCGACGCGACCGTCCTGCGGACCGACTCCGCGTCGGGCCCGGCGTGAGGCGTGAGGTCGGCCACGGGCTTGCCGTGGCGCGTGATCACGAAGCGCTCGCCCTTCTCCACGCGTTCCAG
>JAKLIE010000134.1 GCA_022709775.1 Pseudomonadota bacterium | reverse complement strand
GATGATCCGCATCCTCGTCGCGCTCGCGTTCGCGTGCGCCTCCGCATCCTTTCCCGCGCTCGCCGCGGTCAACCTCAACACCGCCACGCGCGACGAGCTCGTCGCCGTACCCGGCATCGGACCGACGAAGGCCCAGGCCATCATCGATCACCGCACCGCGAAAGGCCCGTTCAAGTCGGTCGACGACCTGCGGGACGTCAAGGGTTTCCGCGGCAAGCTCGTCGACCGCCTGCGTCCGGAACTCGTGGTCGCCCCCGGGCCGGCGAAGGGGGCGAGTCGCGCCGAAGGGAAGGGCGCGCCGACCGTCGCGCGCGCCGACGCGGGTCGGATCGCGGAGGAGAAGCCGCGCAAGTGACAGGGGCGTTGGGTTGGGAGCGGCCCGCGCGGGCGATGCTAGACTGGGTCCCGGACCCTTCGCCGCATCATCCGCCCGGGCATGCTCACCACCGTCGAATCCACGATCGGCAACACGCCGCTGGTCCGCCTGCAGCGGATGCCCGGCGCGACGTCGAACGCGATCCTCGCCAAGCTCGAGGGCAACAATCCGGCGGGTTCGGTGAAGGACCGGCCCGCGCTGTCGATGATCGTGGAGGCCGAGAAGCGCGGCGACATCCGCCCGGGCGACACGCTCGTCGAGGCGACGTCGGGCAACACGGGCATCGCGCTCGCGATGGTCGCGGCGATGAAGGGCTACCGGATGATCCTGATCATGCCGGACAACCTCTCGCTCGAGCGGCGCCAGTCGATGACGGCGTACGGCGCCGAGCTGATCCTCGTCACGAAGGCGGAGGGGATGGAGGGCGCCCGGGACCTCGCCGTCAGGTTGCGCGACGAGGGGCGCGGCATCGTGCTCGACCAGTTCGCGAATCCCGACAATCCGCTCGCGCACTACCGGGGCACGGGGCCCGAGCTGTGGCGCGACACCGGCGGCCGCATCACGCACTTCGTCTCGTCGATGGGCACGACCGGCACGATCATGGGCGTCTCGCGATACCTGAAGGAGAAGAGTCCCGCCATCGTCGTCGTCGGCGCCCAGCCGGCCGAAGGCGCGTCGATCCCGGGCATCCGGAAGTGGCCCGAGGCCTACCTGCCGAAGATCTACGATGCGCGCCGCGTCGACCGCATCGAGCCGGTGACGCAGCCGGAGGCGGAGGAGACGATGCGGCGGCTCGCGCGCGAAGAGGGAATCTTCTGCGGCGTGAGCTCCGGCGGCGCGTGCGCGGTGGCGCTGCGGATCTCGCGCGAGGTCGAGAACGCGACGATCGCGTTCATCGCGTGCGACCGCGGCGACCGATACCTGTCCACCGGCGTGTTCGCGTGAGCGCGCGCCGCCCCGACGACTTCCCGACGCCATGACGCCGATCCTCGTCTTCGACCTCGAGACCGTCCCCGACGTCGACGGCATCCGCCGGATCAACGGACTGCCCGCGGACCTGCCCGACGCCGACGTCGCGGAAGGCTTCGCGCAGTCGCGCCGCGCGCAGACCGGCAGCGACTTCGCGCCGCACTACCTGCAGAAGGTGGTCGCGATCGCGTGCGCGCTGCGGCGAGGCGACGACCTCCGGGTCTGGTCGGTGGGCGAGTCCGGCGAGTCCGAGGCCGACCTGATCCGGCGCTTCTTCGAGGGCATCGAGAAGTTCACGCCGCAGCTGGTGAGCTGGAACGGCGGCGGATTCGACCTGCCTGTGCTGCACCATCGCGCGTTGATCCACGGGATCGCGGCGCAGCGCTACTGGGACTGGGGCGACGACGAACGCGAGTTCAAGTACAACAACTACCTCAACCGGTATCACACGCGTCACGTCGACCTGATGGACGTGCTCGCGCAGTTCCAGGGGCGCGCGAACGCGCCGCTCGACGCGATCGCGAAGCTGTGCGGGTTTCCGGGCAAGCTCGGGATGGACGGCGGGGACGTTGCCGCCGCGGTTGCGCGAGGCGCGATCGACGAGGTGCGCAGCTACTGCGAGTGCGACGTGCTGAACACCTACCTGCTCTATCAGCGCTTCAGGCTGATGCGGGGGGAGCTCACCGCCGGCGGCTACGCGGCGGAGATCTCGCTTGCCCGCGAGAAGATCGCGGCCACGGGCGCACCGCACTGGCGGGAGTTCCTGGCGGCCTGGGACGCCAACGCGACCGCGCCAGCGGCGGCGGACGCGTGACGTCTCGCCTCCCGCCATAGGCGAGCCGGACGCGCTGGATCGGCCGGACCGCGATGCGCCCGCCCGGCGCGCCGCGCGCGTCCATCGACCGCCGGCGCTCGGGCACCGTCGCATGGACGCCGCGGAGGTCGAACGCGTGCGGCAGCTTGCCGTCGCCGACGCGGTCGGGCCGGGGAGTCTCGCCCGCGGAGCCTCCCGCGGCCTGGCCGCGGTGCGCGACGCAGACGCCCGCCGCCGCGAGGGCGAGCGTCGTTCGGACGAAGGGCATGCGAACCCTCGGGAGCGTTCGGGCAGCTTCCGCCGTCGGCGGTCGCCCCGGCCTCCCGGTCGACGCGCGGGGCACCGATGCCTGCTTCCAGTGCCCGGTCCGCCCCCGCCGAGGTCACCGGTCGTCTCGGGAGGACGTCAGAGCCTGAGCTCGCCGCGGGCGATCTCGACCACGCGTCCGGACACCAGGATGCGCCGGTCGGACGTCACCTCGAGGCCGAGCCGACAGGGTCGCCCGACCGCCTCGCCCTGGTCGATCGCGAGCTTCTGCGGGAGCGGAGCGCCGGTCGCGAGGAGCCAGCCGCCCAGGTTCGCGCACGCGGACCCGGTGCCCGGATCCTCGACCACCGCCCCGTGCTTCGGAAAGAAGAACCGAGCGAGGACGCGGTTGCCCTCGCGCGCGAAGACGTAAGCCATCGCCCTGATGTCGTTCGTCGCCTGCGCGAGCATGGCTTCCGGCCGCGGTGCCGCGCGGCGGACCGCCTCGAACGACGTCAACGGGATCACGAGCTGGTCGGAGCCGGTGTCGACCCACAGCGGCGCGATTCCGACGTCGGCGGGTTCGAGCCCGAGCATCGAGGCGAGCGACTCGCGCGGGGCCCGCGGCGTCCGGTGCCGCGGCGCGTTGGCCTGCAGCGTCCAGACGTCCGCGGCCGCTTCGACCGGGATCACGCCCGCCTTCATCTCGAGCGTGACCTTGTTCCCGGTCCCGGCGAGCTCTCGCACGACGTGGGCGGTGCCGAGCGTCGGGTGGCCCGCGAACGGCATCTCGAAGGTCGGAGTGAAGATGCGGACGCGCCTCGTCGCGGACGACGAAGGCAGGACGAACGTCGTCTCCGACAGGTTGAACTGCAGCGCGAGCGCCTGCATCGTCGCGTCGTCGAGCCCGCGCGCGTCTTCGACGACCGCGAGCGCGTTCCCGGCGAGCGCCGACGGGGCGAAGACGTTGACGAGGCGGAAGGCGTAGGCGGGCACGGGAGGTCCTGTCGGGTGATGCGGGTCAGGGCGTTCGGGTTGCTTCGCCCGCGATGAGCTCGCGCGCGAGCGCGCGCCAGGCGGGCATCCCGATGTCGGCGGGCGACACGCGCGCCGCCGCTTCGAACCCGGCGTAGTTGCGCGTCATCGCGCGCAGGTAGGTCGGGTCGTAGTGCGATTCGAGCAGCTCGGCGACGAGGGCGTCGAAGTCGCGCGCGTGGGCCAGCGCGCTCCATCGCGCGATCGTCGCCTGCCCGTGAATCTCCTTCAGGTGCGCGAGGCGCGTCGAGAGCGCGCCGGGGTCGGCGAGGAAGTGGGCGTACTCCTCCTTGAGAAGCGCGAGGCGCGAGCCCGGGGGAAGCTCGACGCGGACGCACGGCGCGGTGCGCATGCGCTCGAGCAGCGCATCGGGAACCTGCAGCGCGCCGATCTTGCGGCTCTCCGACTCGACCCAGACGACGCGGCCCGGATCGAAGCGCGCATACGTCTCGTGGATCGCGGTCTCGAACGCCTTCTGGGACGGCTGCGGCGCGCCGGGCAGGTCGCCGAGCAGCGATCCGCGGTGCCGTGCGAGCGCCTCGAGGTCGAGCACCTGCGCGCCCTCGAGCTCCAGCGCGGCGAGGAGGCGGCTCTTGCCCGACCCGGTGACGCCGCAGACGACGCGGTAGCGGAACGCCGCGGGAAGGGTCGCGAGTCGCGCGACGACGTGGCGGCGCCAGGCGCGATAGCCGCCCTCGAGCTGGACGGCCGGGAAGCCGATCTCGTTCAGCACGTGCGCGAGCGAGCCGGACCGCTTGCCGCCGCGCCAGCAGTAGACGAGCGGCGCCCAGTCGCGCGGCTTGTCGCGCGCGACGGTCTCGAGAATCGTCGCGATGTGGCGGGAGACCAGCGCGGCGCCGACCTTCTTCGCCTCGAACGCGCTCGCCTGCGCGTGCAGCGTGCCCACGCGCGCCCGCTCCTCGTCGTCGAGGACCGGGCAGCTCAACGCGCCGGGGACGTGATCTTCCGCGAACTCCGACGGGCTTCGAACGTCGAGCCGGTCGGGATGGGACGCGATGGCGTCGACCCCGACGGTGCGCGGCGATCGGGGGCTCACCGGGCGGCCTCGCCCGCGTCGGCGGGCTTGCCGCCTCGTCCCGTACCGGTGGCGCTCATCGCTTGCGCGGAAGCAGCCGCTCCAGCGCGGGCCAGACGTTGTCGAGCAGCTTCGGCTGCGCGATCTCCGACGGATGGATGCCGTCGGGCTGGAACCAGCTGCGGTCCTCGCCGAAGCCGGCGAAGAAGTAGGGCACCAGCGGCGCCCCCTGCGCCTTCGCGACGTCGGCGAAGATCGCGTCGAACTCGCGCGTGTAGGCGGGACCGTAGTTCGGCGGCAGCTTCATGCCGACGAGAAGAGGCATTGCGCCGGCGGCCTTCGTCGCCGCGGTCATCGCGACCAGGTTCTCGCGCGTCGCCGCGAGGCTGCCGCCCCGCAGGCCGTCGTTGCCGCCCAGCTCGATCACGACGATGGCGGGCCTGTGGCGCTCGAGCAGCGCGGGAAGCCTCGAGCGACCGCCCGCCGTCGTGTCGCCGCTGATGCTCGCGTTGACGACTCGATGCGGGCGACCGCGCTCGGCAAGTCGCTGCTGCAGCAGGTGCGTCCAGCCGGTGCCCGGCGGGAGGCCCCAGGCAGCCGAGATCGAGTCGCCGAGTACGAGGATCACGGGCGGCTGAGGTGACGTTCCCCCGCTGCTCGCTGCGCGAGCATCCCCCAGGGGGCCGTTGAGCTCCGGGGGCGGACCGGCGAGCGCTGCCCGCGTCGCCGCCGGGGCGAGCGCGAGCCCCGCCGCGGCGGCACTGGCGGCCAGAAAGTCGCGGCGAGTTCGCTGTCCGGACGTCATCGGGGTCTCATTGTAGGGGAACGTCCAGGCGGGGCGCCTCGTCGCGTCGCGTAGAATCGTCGGATCAGGTGCCGGAGGCGGCTTTTCGTCGCCGTCGACTTGCGCGGCGCCCCGCACGCCCCCATGGTTCCCGAATGTCCCCCTCCGACGATTCCACGCCGAAACCGCTCCTGCGCGCCGACGGGCTCACCAAGACGGTCACGAGCGGCGACGCTCCGCTCACGATCCTCGACGACGTCACGTTCGACATCGCGCCGGGCGAATCGGTCGCGATCGTCGGCGCGTCGGGCTCGGGCAAGACGACGCTGCTCGGTCTCCTGGCCGGGCTCGACCGCCCGAGCGAGGGCGAGGTGTGGATCGGCGGGCACGCGCTCTCGGGGCTCGACGAGGACGCGCGAGCCGCGCTGCGCCAGCGGCTGCTCGGGTTCGTGTTCCAGTCGTTCCAGCTGCTGCCGGCGCTGACCGCGCTCGAGAACGTGATGCTGCCGCTCGAGCTGGCGGGGGCCGACGATGCCGCGAGTCGCGCGCGAAGCTGGCTCGACCGCGTGGGCCTCTCGAAGCGCACGACGCACTACCCGAAGCAGCTTTCGGGCGGCGAGCAGCAGCGCGTCGCGATCGCCCGCGCCCTGGCCAACCGCCCCGGCGTTGTGCTGGCGGACGAACCCACCGCCGCACTGGACGGGCACCGCGGACGGCAAGTAATGGAGCTTTTCCAAAAGGTCGCGCACGAGCAGGGCGC
>JAKLIE010000133.1 GCA_022709775.1 Pseudomonadota bacterium | reverse complement strand
ACGCCGGCATCACGTAGCCCTGGTTGATCGTCACCGGCATCGACGGCGCGTGCGGGAACAGGAAGCGCACCGACAGCGACGGCGGCAGCGCGAGCTCGGGCACGATCTGCGACCAGCCGTGGCCGGTGTCGCCGAGACCGTGCATCCAGATGACCGACGCGTCGGGATCGCGTCCGGTGTCGATCGTGACGGCGGGAAGGAGCGGCGTCGGGGTCATGGTCGCGGCAAAGATTGAGGTGAGGGGGTCCGAAGCGTGCGGACGGACGACGTCAGGCGCGGGCATGCATGCGCGCCACGCTGTCGACGATGCCGGCGACCTCGTCGTCGGGAAGAGGCGGCCTGCAGCGCAGCCGGTTCCATCCCAGCAGCAGCTCGAGCGCGACCTCGACGTCGACGCCGTGCCACATCAGGTGGCCGGCGAGCGAAGTGAGCGTGTTGTTGCGCATGCCTTCGCCGATGTCGGTGCGGACGACCTCGCGCCAGTGCGCCAGCGGCTTGCCCGGATGCGCGCTGCCCGGCCTGAGCGTGTCCTGCAGCCACGCGGGCATGGGCGCGACGGCGGTCTCCCCCGGCGCGCGTCCGGTCGCCCACGCGTAGCGGCGCCCGCTCGCGTGCATCGACGGCGGCGCGACGACGCATCCGCCGTCGCCGCGCACGTCGATGCCCGGGAACAGTCCGACGCGATTGGGCACGGTGCCGCCCGGGTGCGCGAAATAGAGGTGGCGTCCGCCTCCTCCGGTGATCGCCTCGACGGTGACCGGCAGCGGGCCGTGCTCGACCTCGAGCCGCTTCAGGCTCTGGATGCCGTCGTGGCCGGCGTCGACGTCGATCACGGCGATGCCCGAGATCGCGCCGGTCACGACGCCGACGTTCGCGTCGCGGCGGTGCCGGAACCAGCTCTCGACCTCCTGCCGGGAGGCGCGACGATTCTGGAACTCGAGCCACGCGAGCCCCGGCCGCTTGCTGCGCGCCTCGAACGGGATGACCGACCAGCCGTGCGCCGCGTACGCGTGCGCCGCGTCGAGCGTCGCGATCACGTCGCGCGGGTCGGGGCCGCGGCTCACGGGTACGCCCGACGGAACCGGTCGACGAACAGCGGGACCTCGTCCGCGCGCAGGTGGTTCACGCCGGCCGCCGCCGCGCGTCCGCCGCCGCTCGCGAACGTGCGACACAGCCGGTCCGCGCCCGTCGGCGCGGCGAGCGGCGCGCGCACGCTCGCCACGTAGCCGCCCGCCGGCGATGGCGTCAGGATCGCGTGCGCCCGGTCCGGATGACCCTGCGCGAGCTCGTTGGCGAGCGCGCCCCGCACACGGCGGCTCCATGCGGCGTCGGGCAGCGCGTAGACCGCGCCGCCCCGCTCCACCAGCTGCGGCGCGATCGCGCGGGCGCGCTCGAGGTCGTCGCGCCGCGCCCCGCGGATGCGCTCGAAGACCGGCTCGTCGCGCATGAAGGCGAACGGGTCGGCGCAGCGAGCGAGCGTCAGGTACATCGCCGCCGGCGCGATCACGACGTCCGCGTCGCAGTCGCCGTACGCGTTGTACGCGAGGCACTCGCCCAGCTCCCGCAGTGCGTCCGTCTCCAGCGCGGTCAGTCCGTGCGACGCCGCGAGCGCCCGCGCCGGCCCGTGCAGGTTGTCGCCGAACGCCGCGGCGACCGCCCACGGACGCCGCGTTCCGCCCAGGTAGCGGTCGACGAGGATGCCGCTGCACACGCCCGGCGACGTGTCGATGTGCGGCTCGAACGCCGGGTGCGCGATCGGATCGCCGGCGTAGTGGTGGTCGAAATAGCGGACCGGGACGCCGCGCGCGAGCAGCGCCAGGACGGCGCCCCGATTGGCGTCGAGCGAGACGTCGAAGACCGTCACCGAGTCGCCGGGGCGCGCGTCGACGCGGCCGACCAGCGCCACTTCGCGCTTCAGGCCCGTGACGAGGACCGACGCACGCGGCTCGGCGAGGCGCAGCTGGTGCAGCGCGAGCAGGCCGTCGGCGTCGCCGTTGAATACGTCGTAATGTGTCATCGATCCGATGCCGGGGACTCGCGTGCGAGGATCGTCGGCCTTCGGCCCGACGCCTGGTCGGCGATTCCCGCACCCGCGGGCCGGCGCCGCTCGCCAGCCATTCTAGGGCAGCCGAAGCCGCGCGCGGACCTCGCGCCACGCTTCGGGGTCCGGCGCTTGCGCGAGCGGGGCCTCCGCGTCGTACGCGACGACGGCGCCCATCTCGTCGGGCGCGAGCGGCTCCTGGGTCGCGACCTGGCGCGCGAGCACCGCGAGATTCGCCTCCGACGCGTCGGTGCCCGCGAGCGAGCGGGCGACGATGCGTCGGCGCAGCGTCTCGGGCTTCGCCGCGAACGCGAGGATCGCGAACGGCACGCGGAGCTCGGCCGCGAGCGAGCGCGCGAGGTCGCGCTGCCAGCGCTTCAGGAACGTCCCGTCGAGGATCGCGATGCGCCCGGAGGCCACGACCGTCCGCGCGTGATCGCAGACCCGCTCGTAGGTCGCGCGGGTCGTCTCCGCGCCGTAGAGCCCCCCCTCGACGTCCGATCCCGACCGCGCCTGCGCGGCGAGGCCGCGCAGGCGCTTGCGCTCGACGTCGGTGCGCAGGCGCACGGCGCCGACCTGCTCGAGGAACGCCTGCGACCGCGTCGTCTTGCCCGAGCCGGACAACCCGTGCGTGACGACGATCCCCGGGTGTCCGCTCCCGGCACGGCGCACCGCGAGCGCGACGTACCCGTCGTACTCGCGGTCGACCGGTCCACGCGCGTCGGGCGCCGCGAGCTGCCGCGCACGCAGCGCCGCCACCTTCGCGCGCACCAGCGCCCGGTAGACGACGTAGAAGGAGAGCATCTCGAGGCCCGCGTAGTCGCCGGTGATCGACAGGTACGCGTCGACGAACCGGTGCGCGAAGTCCGGCCTCCCGCGGTCCTCGAGATCCATCGCCGTGAACGCGATCTCGCTCGCCACGTCGATCCAGCGCAGGTGCGCGTTGAAGTCGATGCCGTCGAAGACGACGATCTTCCCCTCGACGCGCGCGACGTTGCCGAGGTGGAGGTCGCCGTGGCATTCGCGGACGAACCCGCCGGCGAGGCGCGCCTCGATGGCGCCGCGCAGTGCGGCGAATTCGCTTTCCGTCCAGCCCCGCAGCGCGGCGAGGGCTTCGCGTTCGGCCGGATCGCCGCGCAGGCGCTCGAGGTGCTCGAAGTTCTCGCGCGCGTAGGCGAGCACTTCGTCCGGCGAGCCGTAGCCGTCGGCGGGACTCGCGACCGCGATTCTCGAGTGGAAAGCCGCGACGATCGCCGCGAGCGCGTCGACCTCCCGAGCCGAGAGCTCGCCGCGCTCGATCTCGCGGGCGAGCAGCGACTCCTGCGGAAACTCGCGCATCCGCACCGCGAACTCGATCGGCGGCCCGGCGCCGCCCGGGGACGGTCGCTCGACGGTGCCGGCGATCGGCACGACGTCGAGGTAGACGGCCGGCGCCAGCCGGCGGTTGAGCCGCAGCTCCTCCTCGCAGTAGCGCCGCCGCAGCGCGAGCGTCGAGCAGTCGACGAAGCCGAGCGAGACCGCCTTCTTGATCTTGTACGCGTACCCGCCGGCGAGCAGCACGTACGAGATGTGCGTTTCGATCACCCGCACGCCGGCCCCCAGCGCATCGCGCAGTGCCGCGACGAGGCGCGTCTGGTCCGCCAGCGTGAGCTCGATGGGCAACGATCGGCCTGGTCCGGTGCCTCAGCGCCGCTTCCGGTACGTGCCGACCAGCTTCGCGCTCGCGAGCACGTGGCCGTGCATCGCCTTCTCGAGCGCTGCCTTCGTCGGGGCGCCGAGCGAAGCCGGCAGCGCCGCTTCGAGCGCGTGGAGCTCGAAGAAGTGGCGGTGGCGGCCGATCGGCGGGCGCCGGCCGCCCCGGCGGGTCCGGCGCCAGTCGTTCGTTCCCAGCGCGGTGCCCGGCGGCAGCGCCGATGGCGCGACCACTTCGACGAGCCCGGTCGACGAGGCCGGCAGGTTGCCGCGCACCCTGTGCACCCATGTCGTCGTCGGGTTCGCGGGATCGGATGCGCCGGGCCGGTCGGCGATGAGGCTGTCGTCGTCGGGCGCTTCGCTGCCCATGTCGACCGCGACCCTGCCGGCGCGCCCCGCCCGATCGGTCACGACCGCCGTCGGCGCCGCGTCGGAGAAGGTCGCACCGGGCGTCGCCCCGATCCCGCTGACGCCGATGTCCGCCTCGTGCCGGAAGTGCTCACACGCCATGCGCGATCCTGCTCCCATGCGCCCAGTATTCCGGCCAGGTCCCCACCTCGGCTTGACCCCTGTCAACGGGGCCCCGTGCGGCAAGGCGCGTAATCTGGAAGCCGATCGGGGTACCACCAGTATGAGCGGTCCGATGACCGGCGGCCGCCTCGAGGAGAACGAGCATGTCGAAGCAGCGCGGATCCCATACTCCGACCCGGCCGCAAGGTGGCGTCGATCGCCACGGCGCGCGGGTGTTCGACGAGAAGAAGCACGACCCCTATCAGGCGGCGGGCAAGGTCAAGGAGCCGGCCGTGTGCGAGGACTGCCGGGCGGCCTACCATCGCGGGCATTGGCAGTGGGCACCCGCCGAGCCGGGCGCCCATTCGGTCGTCTGCCCCGCCTGCAGGCGCATCCGCGAGGAGTTGCCGGCCGGCATGCTGACGATCGAGGGTCCGTTCTTCCTCGCGCATCGCGACGAGATCCTGCACCTCGCGCGGAACGAGGCCGACCACGAGCGCCAGGAGCATCCGCTGAACCGGATCATGGGCATCGAGGACTGCCCGACTGCGAGCGTCGTCACGACGACCGACATCCACCTGCCGCAGCGCATCGGCCGCGCGCTCGAGCGCGCCTACGACGGCGAGCTCGACGTGCGCTACGGCGAGGACGAGTACGTCGTCCGCGTCCGCTGGCATCGCGGCTGACGTGAACGCCTGAGCGGCCGCCAGCGCCCCTCCGCCGCGCGCATCGCGGGCGGAGCGCAGCGCGCGCGTCGCTGCCGCCCTCCCGCTGCGACCCCATCGTCAGTGGGGTCGGCGCACGCGCGTGCGTCGGTTCGTGGACGCACGGGCGTCGAGAGCGTATCATCCGCGGCCATTCGCCACGGGCCACAAGCCTCGCGTGCGCGAGCGTCGACGGGATGCCATCCTTGCATCCCCAAGCGTCCCCAAAACACGATTTTGCGGAGTCCCTGATGTCACCACCCGGCACCGGCGCCGCGCTCGCGAACGTCTCCCTCGACGACAAGTACGCGCTCGACTCCGGCCGCGTTTATCTCACGGGCACGCAGGCGATCGTCCGGCTCCTGATCCTGCAGCAGCAGCGCGACAGGCTCGCGGGGCTCAACACCGGCGGCTTCGTCTCCGGCTACCGCGGAAGCCCGCTGGGCGGGCTCGACCAGGCACTCTGGGCCGCGAAGAAGTTCCTCGGGCGTGCGAACGTCACGTTCCAGCCGGGCTTGAACGAGGACCTCGCGGCGACGTCGATATGGGGCACGCAGCAGCTCAACCTGCACCCGGGCGCCACCGTCGACGGCGTCTACGCGATGTGGTACGGCAAGGGACCGGGCGTCGACCGCTGCGGCGACGTGTTCAAGCACGCGAACTTCGCGGGCACCTCGAAGCACGGCGGCGTGCTCGCGCTCGCGGGCGACGACCACGCCGCGAAGTCCTCGACGCTGCCCCACCAGTCGGACCACCAGTTCTCGGCGGCGATGATCCCGGTGCTCTACCCGTCGAGCGTGCAGGAGATCCTCGACCTCGGCCTGCACGGCTGGGCGATGAGCCGCTACTCGGGCCTGTGGGTCGGCTTCAAGTGCGTCGCCGACACCGTCGAGAGCTCGGCCTCGGTGTCGATCGACCCGGACCGCGTCAACATCGTCGTCCCCGACGATTTTCCGCTGCCGCCCGACGGCGTCTCGATCCGCTGGCCCGATCCGTTCCTCGCGACCGAGGCGCGGATGCAGGACTACAAGATCTACGCCGCGCTGCACTACTGCCGCGTCAACGAGCTCAACCGCAT
>JAKLIE010000132.1 GCA_022709775.1 Pseudomonadota bacterium | reverse complement strand
GCGGAGCTTGGCTACGAAGCGCTCTCGGCCGAAACGTGGATTGCGCTGTTCGCGCCGGCCGGTACGCCGCGCCCGATCGTCCAGAAATGGAGCGACGCGCTCGCCGAATTCGTCGCGATGCCCGACGTCGTCGACAAGCTCAAGGTTGCGGGATTCGACGTCTGGTTCAAGCCTCTGCCCGAGGCGGAGGCGTTCCACGCGAGCGAGGTCGCCCGATGGGGGAAGATGGTGCGCGATGCCGGCATCACGATGCAGTGAGGCGCGCACGGCCTGCACGGGCGGAAGGCGGTCGTCGACCCGGACGTGGTCGGCGGATCGCCCGCCTTCCTGAGGCAGGGTGCCGGAACGGGGAACGCTCGAGGTGGACAGCATGAAGGTGATCGAAGGCGGGCGCGGGGAAGGCGCAGGCGGGACGCATGCGGGTCCGCGCACGGAGGCGCTCGCGCGGCGCGCCGCTGCCGCGTTCCCGGACGCGCGCCTGACCGCCGCCGACACGCGGCCGTTCCCGGTCGTGATGGCGCGCGGCGAGCGCGACCGGATCTACGACGTCGACGGCCGCGAGTACCTGGACTTCCATTTGTCGTCGGGCGCGCTGGTCGCGGGCCATGCGCACCACGACGTGCAGGCGGCGCTGCGCCGGCAGGTCGAGGCGGGCGGCAACTTCGGCGCGATGAACGAGGCGGCGATCGCGCTCGCCGAGCGGATCGTCGCCGCGGTCCCGTCGATCGACTCGGTCAAGCTCGTCGTGTCCGGCACCGAGGCGACGCTGCACGCGATCCGCATGGCGCGCGCCTACACGGGCCGCGACCTGATCCTGCGCTTCGAGGGTGCCTACCACGGCCACCTCGACATGGTGTCGCTCAGCAACAAGCTTGCATCGCTCGGCCCCGCCGACCGCGCGAAGCTGCCGGACATCCATCCGATCCCCGACTGCCCGGGCATCCCGCGGGCCATCCAGGACCTGTGCCTCGTCGCGCCGTTCAACGACGCCGACGCGGTGCGCCGGATCCTGGCCGAGTACGGCGACCGGATTGCGTGCGTGATCATGGAGCCGTTCCAGCGCTTCATCGAGCCGCGTGCGGGCTTCCTGCAGACGGTGCGCGACGCGACGCGGGCGTGCGGCGCACTGCTGATCTTCGACGAGATCGTCACCGGCTTCCGATTCGGCCCGGGGGGCGCGCAGGAATACTACGGCGTCCGGCCCGATCTCACGACGCTGGGAAAGATCATCGGCGCCGGCTACCCGAACGGCGCGATCGGCGGACCGGCCGGGATCATGAACGCACTGTTCGGCAAGACCGCCCGCGCGCCGGTCTACCTGGCGGGCACGTTCGCGGGCCAGGCGGTCGCCGCGGCGGGAGGCGCCGCGACGCTCGACGCGCTGTCGCAACCCGGCGCGTACGAGAAGCTGTTCGCGCTCGGCGCGCGCGCGCGCGAGGGCCTGCGGTCCGCGTTCGCGCGACGCGGCGTCCCGGGGCGCGTGTTCGGCGTCGGTCCGCTGTTCCACCTGCATTTCGACGATGCCGACGTCGCGAACGCGCGCGACGCGCTCGGCGAGGACAAGGCGCTGCGCAGGCGCGTCTGGAACGGGCTCCTCGAGCGCGGCGTCCACATCACGGGCGCACGCGGCTTCGTGAGCCTGCAACACACCGCCGCGACGGTCGACGACTTCGTCGGCCAGTTCGACGCGGCGCTCGGCGACCTGTAGGGAAGGCGGAATGATCGAGATCGGCATCGACGTAGGCGGTACCTTCACGGACGTGGTCCTGCTCGACCGGGTGGCGGGAAGGCTCGAGGTGACGAAGACGGCGTCGACGCCGAAGGACCAGTCGATCGGCATCCTCAACGGGCTTGCGCGGCTCGCCGTCGATCCGAGGACGATCCGCCGGTTCGCGCACGGGTCGACGGTCGCAACCAACACGGTGCTCGAGCGGAAGGGGGCAAAGGTCGCGCTCCTCACGACCGCGGGCTTCCGCGACCTGCTGGAGATCGGGCGGACGAACCGCTCGAAGGTCTACGACATGAAGCTCACGAAGCCGGCCCCGCTGGTGGCGCGGCCGCTGCGCTTCGAGGTTCGCCAGCGCCGGTTCGTGAACGGGGAGCCCGCCGTGGCGCTCGACGAAGGCGATGTCCGCGCGGCGGTCGAGGCGTGCGCTGCGGAAGGGGTGGAGGCGATCGCGATCTGCTTCCTCCATTCGTACATCGACGGCGCGGACGAGGAGCGGGCTGCCGCGATCGCTCGCGGCGTCGCGCCTTCGATCCACGTCACGACGTCCGCCGACGTCGTGCGCGAGTACAAGGAGTACGAGCGGTTCTCGACGGCGGCGCTCAACGCTTACGTGATGCCGGTGATGGACCGGTACCTGGGGCGGCTGGAATCGCGCCTGGCCGATGCGGGTTACCGCGAGCCGGTCGAGATGATGAAGTCGTCCGGCGGACTGATGCGCGCCTCGACCGCCAGGCGTTACCCGGTCGAGACGCTGCTGTCCGGCCCGGCCGCCGGCGTGATGGGGGCGATCCACGTCGCCGAACGATCGGGGTTCCGCAACCTGATCACCTACGACATGGGGGGGACGTCGACCGACGTCGCGCTGATCTCGGACGGCAAGGTGGTGCGGACCGCGGAGACGCGCATCTCGAACCTGCCGATCAAGACGCACATGATCGACATCAAGACCGTCGGCGCGGGCGGCGGATCGATCGCGAGCATCGTCGGCGGGCGCACGTTCAAGGTCGGCCCGCACAGCGCAGGCGCTGACCCGGGACCCGCCTGTTACGGAAAGGGCGGCACGGTCGCCACCGTGACCGATGCGAACCTGATGCTGGGCCGGCTGTCGTCGAGCTACGCGCTGGGCGGCGAGATCCGGATCCATCCCGAGCGCGCGACGGCGGTCGTGAGCGAGCTTGCGCAGGCGGTGGGGCTCGCGCCCGAGGAAATGGCCGACGGCGTTCTGCGGCTCGTCAACGTGACGATGGCCTCGGCGATCCGCGAGATCTCGATCCAGCGCGGCCACGATCCCCGCGACTTCGCGCTCGTGGCGTTCGGCGGCGCGGGTCCGATGCACGCGTGCGACCTCGCGCGCGACCTCGCCATCCCGCAGGTCATCGTGCCGCCCGCGCCGGGCAACCTGTGCGCGTTCGGCCTGCTCGTCACCGACGTCGTCGCCGAGCGCTCCGAGACACTGCTCGCGCGTACGGCGGGGCTCGACCCGGCGCGGCTCGCAGGACGCTTCGGGGAGCTCGCCGCGTCCGCGGTCGAGGATCTCGTGCGCGACGGCATCCCGCGCGAGGCGATCGTGACCGTGTGCACGGCGGACATGCGTTACGTCGGGCAGAAGTCCGAACTGCCCGTGCCGATGGACCTCGGCAACCTGTCGACGCAATCAGTCGACGATGCGTTCTTCGGCGTGTACGCCGAGCGCTACGGCCACACGCGGCGCGTCGCGCCGACCGAGATCGTCAACCTGCGTGCCATGGCGGTCGGGGCGATCGAGAAGGCTGACCTCGGGCGCCTCTCGCCGCCGGCGGCCAACCCCGAGTCGGACGCCGCCGGCGTGCTCGCGCGCCGCCGCGTCTTCTTCCGCGAGACCGGCTGGACCGACTGTCCGGTCTACGACCGATACCGCATCGCGGTCGGCACCCGAGTCCCCGGGCCGGCGATCGTCGAGGAGCTCGGCGCGACGACGGTCGTGGGCCCCGCCGACTCGTTCACGGTCGACTCGCAGCACAATCTGGTCGTCGACGTCCGCGCCGAGGGCGCGGTGGAAGGAGCCTGACGATGGTCGATCCGATCACGCTCGAAGTCATCCAGGAGCGCCTCATCTCGATCGTGCGCGAGATGCGCGCCACGCTCGCGCGCGTCGCGTACTCGTCGGTGCTCTACGAGGCGCGCGATTTCTCCTGCGTCGTGATGAACGCGCGTGGCGAGGCGGTCGCGCAGTCCGAGGACAACCCGGGCCACATCATCCCGCTGCCGTGGTCGGTCCGCATCGCCATCGAGCGCTTCCGCGACGACATCAATCCGGGCGACGTCATCCTGATCAATGACCCGTACTCGGGCGGCACGCATCTCAACGACGTCGCGGTGATCTGCCCGGTGTTCGTCGGGGGCAGGCTGCTGCTGTTTCCGGCAATCCGCGCCCATTGGGCGGACGTCGGCGGCATGACGCCCGGCAGCCTCTCCGGCACGTCGACCGAGATCTTCCAGGAAGGCGTGCGCATCCCGCCGATCAAGATCTACGAAGGCGGCAAGCTCGTGCGCGGCGTGGCCGACCTGATGTTCGCGAACATGCGGGTCGAGCCCGAGCGCCGGGGCGACCTGCAGGCGATGATCGAGACCTGCCGCACGGCCGAGCGGCGCATCCACGAGATGGCCGCGAAGTTCGGCATCGACGGGCTCCTCGAGGCGATCGACGTCATCCTCGACCGTACCGAGGCGCAGATCCGCGACCTGATCGGCCGCATTCCGGACGGCACCTACGTCTACGAGGACTACCTCGACGCCTCGGGAACTACCGACGACCCGGTGCTGCTCAAGACGCGCATCGAAGTCACGGGCACCGACATCCACGCCGATTTCACCGGCACCGCTGCGCAGGTTGCAGGGCCGATCAACGCATCGCTCGCGGTGACCACGACCGCCGTGTTCACGATCCTGAAGACGGTCCTCGACCCCGACCTGCCGGTCAACCAGGGGGCGTTCAGGCCCGTGCGCGTCACGGCGCCGGAAGGCACGATCCTCAACGCCCGCTTCCCGGCCGCGTGCGGCGGATTCGCGGAGATCCGCCGCCGCACCCAGTCTGTGGTGATGGGTGCGTTGTCGCGCGCGCTGCCCAACGCGATCGCCGGCGACGTCAAGGGCAGCGCAAACCACTGCTACGTCGGGGGGCTCGACCCCGAAACGAACTCGCATTTCATCTTCTACGAGTATCCCGCGGGCGGAACCGGCGGTTTCCTCGAGGCGGACGGCTCGTCCGCGTTCCGCTCGTTCGACGAAGGCGACTTCTCGTCGATCCAGCCGGTCGAGTCGATCGAGAACGAGCTGCCGCTCGTCATCGAGCGCACGGCACTGCGCACCGACTCGGGCGGGCCCGGCACGATGCGCGGAGGGCTCGGCCTCGAGCGTGACGTGCGCGTCGCGACCGCGCGAGCGTCGTATTCGGTGCTGTCCGACCGCTGCATCATCCCGCCGTACGGACTGCACGGCGGCGTGGCCGGTGCGCCGAACGGCTTCACCTACCGTCACGCGGGCATCGAATTGCAGCCGGGCAAAATTCCGGGCAAGGCCACCGGTTGCCCGGTTGTGCGCGGTGACGTCGTGCTGATGCGTTCGGCGGGCGGCGGCGGTTACGGCGACCCGCTGGCGCGTGACCCCCAGCGCGTGCACGAGGACGTCCGGCTCGGCTTCGTCTCCGAGCGCGCGGCGTCCGAGGCGTACGGTGTCGTGTTCGCCCGGGACGGCACCGTCGATGCCGCTGCGACCGCAAGGCAACGGGCGGCCCTCGCATCGCAGTACTGCCACCTGAAGGTTGCCGCGCACGGCGCAGCGACCGGCGAGTACGCGCACGGCCGCCGCTACGTGCAGGTCCATCCATCCTCCTCGACGCGCGGCGGGCTCGTCGAAGGCGCGCCGATCGAAATCGTCGTCACGGTCGGCGCACCGCTGCGCGCCTGGCTCAAGTTCAACGACGCGCTTCCGCAGGACTCGGTGTGGATCGGATCCGAGGGCGCGGCGATGGTCGGTGTCGTGCCGGGCGGAACGGTGCGGCTGCGGTCGCTGGCGCTGGGGCATGCGGTCGCGCCCAGGATCGCCGCGCCGGAACCGGCGCCGGCGAGCGAGGAGGACATCATGAACGCGCTGCAGGCGCTGGCCGGCGCGGGGCGCTGAGCCGATGCGCGAGACCGGCCTGCCGATGCTGAGCGGCGTCGGGCTGATCGTGCTCTGCTTCCTCGCCTCGGCGGCGCTCCGGGTGAGCGGCAGCGGGCTGGCGCTGGCCGAGGGCGTCGCCGAGGCGGCCGGGGGCGCGGCGGGCCCGGGCGAGGCGATGCTGGCAGCAATCCAGGA
>JAKLIE010000131.1 GCA_022709775.1 Pseudomonadota bacterium | reverse complement strand
GCATCTCGCTGGGCATGAAGCAGTGCATGCCCAACCCGTGGGACGAGTTCTCGATGAACCACAAGAAGGGCGACCGCGTGCACGGCACGATCAAGTCGATCACCGACTTCGGCGTGTTCGTCGGCCTCCCGGGCGGCATCGACGGCCTGGTCCACCTGTCCGACCTGTCGTGGACCGCGGCGGGCGAGCAGGCGGTGCGCGACTACAAGAAGGGTCAGGACGTGGACGCCGTGGTGCTGGCGATCGACGTCGAGCGCGAACGCATCTCGCTCGGCATCAAGCAGCTCGAGGGCGACCCGTTCAGCAACTTCGTCGCGCTGAACGACAAGGGCGCGATCGTCAGCGGCACGGTCAAGAGCATGGACGCCAAGGGTGCGGTCATCGCGCTCGGCGGCGGCGAGGTCGAAGGCTACCTGCGCGCGTCGGAAGTCTCGCGCGACCGCGTCGAGGACATCCGTCAGCACCTGCGCGAGGGCGACAAGGTCACGACGATGATCATCAACGTGGACCGCAAGAACCGCGGCATCAACCTGTCGATCAAGCAGAAGGATCAGGCCGACGAGAGCGAAGCCATGAACCGCATCACCCAGGAGAACACGGGCGCCAACACGGGCACGACCAACCTGGGCGCGCTGCTCAAGGCGAAGCTCAACGACACCAAGTCCAACGGCTGACGAGGGACCGTGCCGATGACCAAATCGGAACTGATCGACCGCCTGGCGGCTCAGTTTCCGCAACTGGTCGCCAAGGACGCCGAGCTCGCGGTCAAGATGATCCTCGACGCGATGGCCGAGAGCCTCGCGAAAGGGGAGCGCATCGAGATCCGCGGGTTCGGCAGCTTCGGCCTGAACCATCGGCCGCCGCGCACGGGCCGCAACCCGAAGTCCGGCGAGAAGGTGCACGTGCCCGAGAAGCGAGTGCCGCACTTCAAGGCCGGCAAGGAGCTGCGCGAGCGCGTCGACTTCAAGAAGGCGCCGTGAGGGATACATCCCCCCGAAGCGACCTGCGGTCGCTCCCCCCCGAGGGGGCTCGCGCCCTTGGGGGGCGACGTTCGCAGGGAGCAGGGGCCCCGTTCGCCTGCGAACGGGGATGCGACCGGCCGCGAATCGGCGCTTGCCCGCCGACGCACGAGGCTATTTTCAGCCGCACGCTGGCAACGAGGCGGGCGGTCCGGCGGGCGCGGGGGACATCCCCCCGGAGCGACCTGCGGTCGCTTCCCCCCAGGGGGGCACGCGCCCTTGGAGCGGTCCGGCGGGCGCGGGGGGCCCTCCGTCCAGCCCGTCGGCGTCACCGTCGATGATGAGCGTCGTGCGCTGGCTCGTCGGAGCCGCGCTGTTCCTTGCGTTGCTCTTCCTCTCCCTCGACAACGCCGAGGTCGTCACGCTCCGGTTCTTCCGGGTCGCGGCCTGGCAGGCGCCGCTCGTGTTCGTCGTGTTCGTCACGTTCGTCGCGGGCGTTGCGATCGGCCTCGCGGCCGGTGCGCTGCGCAACACCCGCCTCAAGCGACAACTGAAGCGCATGCGCCGCGATGCCGCGCGCGAGGCCCCGGCCCCCGCGCCGCACGGAGCCGCTCCGGCGAAGACGCCGGCGCCGCCCTCCGGCGGGCAGCCGCCCTTCGGCATCGGCTAGTGCGCTGACCGGCCCGCGATGGATTTCGATCTCTGGTGGCTGCTGCCGATCCCGGCAGTGTTCTTCGGCCTGGGCTGGATCGCAGCGCGCATCGACATCAAGCACCTGCTGACCGAGTCGCGGGCCCTCCCGCTCTCCTATTTCCGAGGGCTCAACTTCCTGCTGAACGAGCAGCCCGACAAGGCGATCGAGTCGTTCATCGAGGTCGTCAAGGTCGACCCGCAGACGGTCGATCTGCACTTCGCGCTGGGCAACCTCTTCCGCCGGCAGGGGGAGATCGAGCGCGCGATCCGGATGCACCAGAACCTGCTCGACCGGCCCGACCTCCCGGGCGAGCGGCGCACGATGGCGAGCTACGAGCTCGCGCAGGACTTCATGCGCGCCGGCATGCTCGACCGCGCCGAGCGGCTCTTCGCGAACCTCGAAGGCACGCCGTACGAGACGCAGTCGCTCGCGCACCTGATCTCGATCTACGAGCAGGAGAAGGACTGGCCGAAGGCGATCGCCGTGACCGAGCGCGTCGCCGAGCTCAACCGGACGCCGGCGAACAAGGAGATCGCGCAGTACCACTGCGAGATCGCGCAGGCCGCGCTCGTGAAGTCCGACCTCGCCGCCGCCCGCGCCGGCATCGAGCGTGCCCTCTCGGCGCATCGCGGCTGCGCGCGCGCGAACCTCGTCGCAGGCGACCTCGCGATGCAGGAAGGCGATCCTCCGGGCGCGCTCGACGCGTGGCAGCGCATCGAGACGCAGAACCCGGCGTTCCTCGCGCTGGTCGCCGATCGTGTCGCCGACGCGTGCCGCAAGCTCGGCGACCGCCCGCGGGCGATCCGCCTGCTCCGCGAATGGCAGGGACAGGTTCCCTCCCTCGACACCCTGAACGCGCTGTTCTCGCTCGTGCTCGAGGTCGAGGGGGCCGACGCCGCGGCCGTCCTGATCAAGGACGAGCTCGCGCGCAACCCGACGCTGCTCGGACTCGACCGGCTGCTCGAGGCACAGATCCAGGCCGCGCCGCCGGAGCGGCGGCACGACCTCGAGCTCGTGCGCGGACTCGTGAGCCAGCACATCAAGCGCCTCGGCATGTACCGCTGCGATCACTGCGGTTTTCGCGCCCGCCAGTACTACTGGCGCTGCCCGGGGTGCCAGAAGTGGGAGTCGTACTCGCCGAAGCGGACCGAAACGCCGGAGGGATTCGCGTGAACCCGCCCCACCTTCGACGCACGGCGTCCGGGCCGCGCATCCCGCCGCGATGAGCGCCGACCCCCGCGTCATCGTCGCCCTCGACTTTCCCGACGCGCTCTCCGCATTCGGGCTCGCATCGCGCCTGGACCCGGCGAAGTGCGCGGTGAAGGTCGGCAAGGAGCTCTTCACGGCTGCCGACGCGGGGCTCGTGCGCGAACTCGTCCGCCGCGGCTTCCGCGTGTTCCTCGATCTCAAGTTCCACGACATCCCGAACACCGCGGCGCAGGCCTGCGCCGCGGCGACGCGCCTCGGCGTCTGGATGCTCAACGTCCACGCGTCGGGCGGTTCCGCGATGATGTCCGCATCGCGCGATGCCGTCGCCCGCGCGGCGGCCGAGACCGGTGCGCCGAAACCGCTCCTGATCGCCGTGACCGTCCTCACTAGCCTCGCCGGGCGCGACCTCGCCGAGATCGGGATCGACGCGACGCCGGAAGAGCAGGTGCTGCGCCTCGCGCGGCTCGCGCAGGCGCAGGGCCTCGACGGCGTCGTGTGCTCGGCACGGGAGGCCCCGGCGCTGAAGCGCGCACTCGGGCCCGACTTCAAGCTGGTCACGCCGGGCATCCGGCCCGCGGGCGCGGCCGCCCAGGACCAGGCGCGCGTGACGACCCCGCTCGAGGCGATCTCCGCCGGCGCCGACTACCTCGTCATCGGACGGCCGATCACCGCGGCAGCCGATCCCCTGGCCGCGCTCGACGCCATCAACGCCTCGATCGCCCGGGGGGCACTGCCTTGAAGATCACGATGATCGGGACGGGCTACGTCGGCCTCGTCACCGGGACCTGCTTCGCCGAGGTCGGCAACGACGTGCTGTGCCTCGACGTCGACGCGCGCAAGATCGCGATCCTGAACGGGGGCGGCATCCCGATCCACGAGCCGGGGCTCGAGGCGATGATCCGCCGCAACGTCGAGGCGGGCCGGTTGCACTTCACGACCGACGTCGACCTCGCGGTCCGCCACGGCACGCTGCAGTTCATCGCGGTCGGCACGCCGCCCGAGGAGGACGGCTCGGCCGACATGCAGTACGTGATCGAAGCCGCGCGCAACATCGGCCGGCGCATGACGGACTGGAAGATCGTCGTGGACAAGTCGACGGTTCCGGTGGGGACCGCCGATCGCGTCGCGGAAGCGATCCGGGAGGAGCTCGGGCGCCGCGGCGTCGACGTGCCGTTCGCGGTCGTCTCGAACCCCGAGTTCCTGAAGGAAGGGGCAGCGGTCGAGGACTTCATGAAGCCCGACCGCGTCGTGATCGGCGCGGACGACGAACGCGCCGTGCAGGCGCTGCGCGCCGTCTACGCGCCGTTCCAGCGCAGCCACGACCGCGTCATCGTGATGGACGTGCGCTCGGCCGAGCTCACCAAGTACGCGGCGAACGCGATGCTCGCGACGCGCATCTCGTTCATGAACGAGCTCGCGAACCTCGCCGACCGGCTCGGCGCCGACATCGAGTCGGTGCGCAAGGGCATCGGGTCGGATCCGCGCATCGGCTGGCACTTCCTGTACCCGGGCGTGGGCTACGGCGGCAGCTGCTTTCCGAAGGACGTGAAGGCGCTCCAGCACACGGCGACGACGCACGGGCATCCGCTGAGGCTGCTCGGCGCGGTCGACGCGGTGAACGAGGCGCAGAAGCACGTGCTCGTCGACAAGATCGTCGCCCGGCTGGGCGCCGACCTCTCCGGGCGGAAGTTCGCGCTCTGGGGGCTCGCGTTCAAGCCGAACACCGACGACATGCGCGAGGCGCCCTCGCGCGTGATCGTGGACGCGCTGACCTCGCGCGGCGCGAACGTCGTCGCCTACGACCCGGCGGCGATCCCCGAGGCGAAGCGCGCGTTCGGCGACCGGCCGGGGCTCGCGTACGCGTCCGGCCCGATGGCCGCGGCGAGGGGGGCCGACGCTCTGGTCGTCGTCACCGAGTGGACGGAGTTCCGCAGCCCCGACTTCGACGAGCTGAAGCGGGTGCTGAAGCAGCCGCTCGTGTTCGACGGCCGCAATCTCTACGAGCCGTCGCTCGTCCGCGCGGCCGGGCTCGAGCACTTCGCGATCGGTCGACGCTGACCCCTGCCGGGAGGCGAACGCGTCTCCGCGGCCCGCCCCGGGCCCGACGTTCGACGATCCGGTGCATGGGTCCAGGTCCGTTCGCGTGTCTATAATCGCGGCCACGTCGCGCTCGTGCCGGGCCGGCGAGCGCCCCGGACGAAGATCGATCCCGATGAGCCCCGCGACTCCCAAGCCCGCCGTCCGATTCTCCGCCTGGCAGGAGCGTGTCCGCGCCGGGCGCGTGCTGGTCGTCGGCGACGTGATGCTCGACCGCTACTGGTTCGGCGACGTCGAGCGCATTTCGCCGGAGGCGCCGGTGCCGGTCGTCCGGATCGCGCGCACCGAGGAGCGGCCGGGCGGCGCGGCGAACGTCGCGCGCAACGCAGCCGCTCTGGGGGCGAGGACGTCCCTGCTGTCGGTCGTCGGCGACGACGAGGCGGGCGCCGCGATCGAGCGGCTCGTGGCCGCCGACGGCATCACGGCATCGCTCTACCACGACCCGGCGCTGCCGACGACCGTGAAACTGCGCGTGATCGCCCGCCAGCAGCAGTTGCTGCGCATCGACTTCGAGACGCGCCCGTCGCAGGAGGTGCTGTCGGCGAAGCTGAAGGAGTTCGGAGAGCGGCTGCGCGACACCGACGTCGTCGTGCTTTCCGATTACGGCAAGGGCGGGCTCGCGCACATCGCCACGATGATCGGCCAGGCGCGGGCGGCCGGCCGGCGCGTGCTGGTCGATCCCAAGGGCGACGACTGGGCCAGGTACCGCGGCGCCACGCTCGTGACGCCCAACCGCTCCGAGTTCCGCGACGTCGCCGGACGCTGGCGCGACGAGGCGGAGCTCACGGCAAAGGCCGAGGCCGTGCGCCGCGATCTCGACCTCGAGGCGCTGCTGGTGACGCGCTCGGAAGAGGGCATGAGCCTCTACACGGCGGATGGCCCGCTGAACATCCCCGCGCAGGCGCGCGAAGTCTACGACGTGTCCGGGGCGGGCGACACCGTGATCGCGACGATGGCGGCCCTCATCGCCGCGGGATCGTCGCTCGCCGACGCGGTCCGCATCGCGAACGAGGCGGCGGGCGTCGTCGTCGGCAAGCTCGGCACCGCAGTCGTCCACCCGTCGGAACTCGCCTGATGCCTCAGCCGCGCGGGCCCGCGCCGGACGAAC
>JAKLIE010000130.1 GCA_022709775.1 Pseudomonadota bacterium | reverse complement strand
GATGGACGCCCACCGACAGTCCCGCGGCCCACGCGATCAGGCGTCGGTCGCGCGGCGCGGCAAGTGCCTCGGGCGGGATGCGCGCCGGCGGCAACGCCCCGGCGGGATGGAGCCGCGCGCGCGGCTGTGCGGGCGCCTGCGCGGCGTTCGCTGCGGATGCCGGATCGACGGCCGCGAGCGGCCGCACGACCGCACGGGCCGAGCGCACACCGGCTGCCGGCGGCTTGGCGCTCACCGCTCCCGATGCGCGCCCCCCGGCCGGCGCCGCCCTGGGAGAAGCCGCCTTCGGAGGGGTCGCAGGCGCGGCGGACGGAGTGTTGGGTGGCGCGGCGCGGCGCGGCACGGTCCGCGGGCCCGCAGGGGCCGCTGGATTCTCCGCCGCCGGCAAGGGCGTCGCTGCGGGAGCGTCGGTCGCCTTCGCCGCCCTCCTGCGCGGGCGCGCCCGGGCCTCGGGCTCGCGCGGAGTCGCGTCGGGTTCGGATTGCGGCTTCGCCGTGGTGGGCTTGCGGGACACCGAGACTCGCGGGGACCGGGGTCGGGACCGGAACAACCCCATTGTAGGGAAAGTGCCGGCTATGCAGCAGCTTCCGTGCCCGCAACCGAACGTTCGACCTGCCCGGCGTAGCGCGCTTCCAACGTCGCCTCGAGCAGGTCGACGCGCAGCACCTGCACCCGCACCGCCGTCCCCTGGGCTAGCGGCGGAAGGTCCGCGAGGCGAACGCGCAGCGGAATCGCGTCGAGCCGGACGACGCCCTCGCGATCGACCGTGCCCGCCGCCTCGGTCACGCCCTCCTGCACGAGCCAGCGCAGGCACCAGTAGTGCTCCATGCGCTCCTGGAACTCGGCGTACTGGGAGTAAGTGGCCTCGAAGTCCGCCATCGCGGCGACGAGCTCGGCGTCGTTCGGCGCATACGCGGGACGCTCGCCCGTGACGACGGCGAGCAGCTGCCGCTGGTTGACGAGGTCGGCATAGCGCCGCAGCGGCGAGCTCGACCACAGGTAGTGCGAGAGGCCCAGCCCCTGGTGCTCGCCGGGCCGCGTGCTCATCTTCACCTTGCCGCCGGACTGCACGCGATAGAGACCCGCCGCGCCCGCCTTCGCGAGCATCTGCCCCCAGGTCGCGTTCACGTGGATCATCAGCTCGGAGACCAGCTTGTCGAGCGGCGAGCCGCGGGGCCGCTGCGCGATCCGGGCGCGGCCGGGCTCGGGCACCGCGGACGTCGCGTCCCAGTCGACGTCGAAGCTGAAGTCCACGCGCGAGATCTCGGGCTTGCCGCGCGCGTCCGACAGGCGCTGTGCGAGCTTCCAGAGCACGCGCATCTCGGCGGCCCACTGCGGATCGGCGGGAGAGGGCAACGGGTTCGCGAACGCCTCGCCGACCTTGTCGAGCGCGAGGTTCGCGGCGACGGTTACGCGCTCGACCGCGGTCCGGTGGGCGACCGGCGCGCCCTGCTCGTCGAGCTCGACGTAGAGCGACAACGCGGGCCGCGGCTCGCCGGCCGCGAGCGAAAACGCACGCACGACGTCGTCGGGCAGCATCGTGATCTTGCGGCCCGGCATGTAGACGGTCGACAGCCGCGACCGCGCGACCGCGTCGTACGCGTCGCCGTGCAGGATCGAGACCGCGGGCGCGGCGATGTGGATGCCGACCGACGTGCGTCCGCCGGGGAGCTCGCGCACCGAGAACGCGTCGTCGATCTCCACCGTCGTCGCGTCGTCGATCGAGAACGCGCGCACGCCCTCGGCGACCGGCAGCTCCGGGAGCGCCGGCAGAGGCGGGAGCTCGGGAAATGCGACGCCGCGCGGGAACGCCTGCGCGAGAAACGCGTCGTAGTGGTAGTCGTGCGTCGAGGGAATCGCGCCGCACGCCGCGAGCAGCGCGACCGGGTGCATGCGCTCCGCCTCGCACGCGGCCGCGAGCGCCTTCCACTCGAGCGCGTTCTTGTCGGGACGGTAGAGCAGCATCGCGCGCTTCGCGGCGAGCTCGGGCGGCAGCTCGCGGCGCTTCAGCATGCCGGCCCATGCCGCGATCTGCTCGGCCTCGCGCCTCTTGCGCTCCACCGACGCCAGCGCCGCGGCGAGCGCGTCGGCGGGGGCCTTGCGGTAGCGCCCCTTGCCTCGCTTGTAGAAGTACATCGGCGACCCGTGCAGCATCTGCACGACGGCCACCTGCTCGGGCGCGGTCGCGTTCGCGCCGAAATACTCGCGTGCGAGGCCGTCGAACGTGAACTCGTCGTCGCCCGACACGTCCCACAGGAACTGCGGATCGAGGTCGGCACCGATCGCGCCGGCCTGCGCCAGTGTCTCGCCCGGCCCGGGCGACGCGAAGCGCAGCAGCACGTTCGCCGCCTTGACCTTGATGCGCCGCCCGGTCGACACCTCGACCTGCAGCGACGTGTCCTGGTCGGCGAGCACCGCGCCGGCCTTGAGCTGGCCGTCGTCCTCGAACAGCACGTTCATCGTGGAATCCGGAAGTCGGGAATCGAAGCCGGGAACCGGCGTGGCGCCCGATTCGGCCGTCGAGGCTCGCCCGTCGGGGCGCGCGAAGTGCGCGGATTATAGCCGCCGGACGCCCGCGTCCGCCCGGGACGTTTGCGATCGGCCCGCGCGTGCGGCATAGTCGACCGTTTCGACCTTGCCGGGAGCCACGCATGAACTACCGCCGACTGGGCCGCAGCGGCCTGGAGGTCTCGACGCTGACGCTGGGCACAATGATGTTCGGCGACCGCACCGACGAGGCGACCTCGCGCGAGATCGTCGCGCATGCACGCGACGCGGGCGTCAACTTCGTCGACACGGCCGACGCCTACGGGACCGGCGAGTCCGAGCGCATCACCGGCCGGGCTATCCGCGCCGAGCGTGACCGCTGGGTTCTCGCGACGAAGGTCGGCAACCGGATGACCGAAGGCGAGCGCAACAACGGCGGCCTCTCGCGCTCGTGGGTCCTGCGCGCGTGCGACGCGAGCCTCGGTCGCCTGGGCACCGACCACATCGACATCTACTACCTGCACCGCGACGACCCGCGCACGCCGCTCGACGAGACGATCGGAGCGATCGGCGACCTCATCGGCGCCGGCAAGGTGCGCTACTTCGGCGTGTCGAACTTCCGTGGCTGGCGCATCGCCGAAGTGATGCGCGCCTGCGATCGCGAGGGCGTCCCGCAGCCGGTCGTGTGCCAGCCCTACTACAACCTGCTGAACCGCATGCCCGAGGTCGAGATCCTGCCGGCCTGCGACCACTACGGCATCGGCGTCGCGTCGTACTCGCCGGTGGCGCGCGGCGTGCTGACCGGCAAGTACGCGTCCGGCGCCTCCGCGCCCGAGGGCTCGCGCGGCGCGCGCAAGGACGCGCGGATGATGGAGACCGAGTTCCGCGAGGAGTCGTTCGCGATCGCGCAGACGTTGAAGTCGCACGCCGAGAAGACGGGCCGCACGCCGACGCAGTTCGCACTCGCGTGGCTGTGGGCGAACCCGATCGTCACGAGCGTCATCGCCGGCCCGCGCACGCTCGAGCAATGGAAGGACTACGCCGTCGCGCTCGACACGCCGTGGTCCGACGAGGACGAGGCGCTCGTCGACTCGCTCGTGACGCCGGGGCATCCGTCGACGCCCGGCTACAACGATCCCCAGTACCCGTTCTACGGGCGCAAGCGGCTGACGCGAAGGTAGCCGGGCGCCCCTCCCCGGCGATGCAGCGGGCGCCGCGGCCGAATCGGCCGTCGTCCTACAGACCCGGCCCGGACGGTCGTCGATAGTGTCGCCCGCGGCGGGACGAAGGTTGCCCGCCCTTCCGCGGGGGGAACCTTGGGCGACGCGCACCGCGATTTCCGCTACACGTTCGGGCTCGAGGAGGAGTTCTTCCTCGTGCACCCGCGCTCGCGCACGCTCGCCACGAGCGTGCCGAGGTCGCTGCTGCACGCGTGCCGACGGCGCTACGGCGACGCGGTCGCCCCCGAGCTCATGCACTCGCAGATCGAGCTCGTCTCGCCGGTGTTCGAGCGCTGCGACGAAGCCTACGACGAGATGCTGCGGCTGCGGCGCGGCGTCGCGGCGATCGCAGCCGAGAAGCGGTTGAGGCTGATGGCGGCGGGCACGCACCCGATCGCGGCCTGGGGCGAGCAGGTCGAGACGCCGAAGAACCGCTACCGGAGCCTGATGGAGGACTTCCAGATCGTGGCCCGGCGCAACGTCCTGTGCGGGCTGCACGTTCACGTCGCGGTGCCCGAGGGCGTCGACCGGGTCGCGCTGATGAACCGCGTGATGCCGTGGCTGCCGGCGTTCCTCGCGCTGTCGACGTCGTCGCCATTCTGGAATCGGGCCGCGACGGGTCTCCTGTCGTACCGGCAGGCCGCGTACGACGAGTGGCCGCGCACCGGCATCCCCGACCGCTTCGAAAACGAGGCCGAGTACGCGCGCTTCGTCGAGATGCTCGTCGCCGGCGGTGCCGCCCGCGACTCGAGCTACCTGTGGTGGGCGATCCGCCCGGCCGCGCGCTATCCGACGCTGGAGCTTCGCATCTGCGACGCGTGCACACGGCTCGCCGACGCGATCGCGATCGCGTCGCTCTACCGCTGCCTCGTCCGGCTCCTCGTGCGCCGCCCCGATCTCGCGCCTGCGTGGACGCCGTTCACGCGGCGGCTGATCGACGAGAACCGCTGGCGCGCGAAGCGCTTCGGCATCGACGCGGAGTTCATCGATCTCGACGGCGGCGGCACGGTCGGCTGCCGCGACGTGGTCGCGCATCTCCTCTCGGCCGTCGAGGAGGATGCCGAGGCGCTTCACTGCACGAAGCGGCTGGGCCGCGTGCGCGCGCTGATGGCCGAGGGCACCAGCGCGCACCTGCAGCTCGCGATCTATCGCGGCCGGCGCGCCCGCGGCGACGCGCCGCTGGAGGCGCTGCGTTTCGTCGTCGACTGGCTCGTCGCCGCGACGGTCACCGAGCCCGAGGCGACGCGGAAGGTTGAGGCGGCGCGGCGCGCGAGCCCGGCGCCGGCGCTCGTGTCCGCCTCCTGACGCGGTACCGGGCCGCGGCCGGCGGCCGGCCCGCAGCGCCGCGACGAGCGGGGTGCGCCGTCATTTCCGGCGGGGCAGGGTCCGCTCCCCCGACGCGAGGCGGTAGCCCGGCAACGGCGCGACGACCTTCGCGACCGTCGGCGACGCAATGAGGCGGCGGAACGCGCGGATGCGCGGATCGCCGAGTTCGCGGCGCCGGCAGACGAACGCGTAGTGCTCGTCGGCGAGCGGCACGAACCCAAGCCCGAGCTGTGCCGCCGCGGCCCGGATGCCGAAGCCCGCGTCCGCCTCGCCGGCGGCGACCGTCGCGGCAACCGCCGCGTGCGTGAACTCCTCGTGTGTCCACCCGGCGATCGCCGCCGGATCGATGCCTTCGAGCGCGACGAGCCGCTCGAACGCGATGCGCGTCCCCGACCCGGGCTGGCGGTTCACGAAGCGCAGGCGCTTCGCCGCGATGTCCGCAAGCGACCGGATCCCCGCGGGATTGCCGCGTGGCAGGATCAGACCCTGGGTGCGCACGACGAACGGCAGCACGGCGTCTCGCGAGAGGTCGAGGCGCGCGAGCAGCGGATCCATGGGGTCGGGCCCCGGAGTTGCCTGCCCGGGGTCAGATCGCGGCTTCCGGCTTCGAGCGAGACCCGTCGCTGCCTCCCGCTGCGCGGAAGTGGCGGAAGTAGGGTCAGACCCGGCAGAAGTAGGGTCAGACCCTATTTTCCCCACGGGGGCAGGGTCGGACCCCGTCTCTTCCGTGGAAGTAGGGTCAGACCCTATTTTTCCGACATGGAACCCCGCCACGTCCGCGCGCCCCGCAAGGTACAGCTCAATCGCCTCCGTGCTGCCGTGGAACGCGATCGCGATGCCGTGCCGGCGGGCCCACGCGTCGCGGAGCTGCGCGAGCACGAGGTCGTGGCTCGCCGCGACGCGCAGGACGGCGCGATCGTGCGGCAGGCGCTCGTGACCGAGCGGCACGTCGAGGACGTCGCGCCGTGCGTCGATCAGGCGCTGCGCCTCGGCCCCGGCCTCGAGGATGCGCCGGCCGAGCGCCGCGGGCTTCGCGCCGACGCCGCGCTCGAGCAGAAGGAGCCGATGCCCC
>JAKLIE010000013.1 GCA_022709775.1 Pseudomonadota bacterium | reverse complement strand
ACCGAGAGGAGAAGTTCATGTACCGCCCGTTCCGTCCCGTCCTGGCGCTCGCCCTGGCCGCCGCCGTTGCCTTGCCCGCACTGGCGCAGGAGGTCACGCTCAAGGTTCACCACTTCTGGCCGTCGACGGCGATGGGGCCTGCGACGATCCTGGCGCCCTGGTGCGAGAAGATCGCCCGCGAGTCCGGCAGCCGGATGAAGTGCCAGATCTATCCGTCGATGCAACTCGGCGGCACACCGCCGCAGCTCATCGACCAGGTCAAGGACGGCGTGGTCGACATCGTCTGGACGCTGCCCGGCTACACGGCCGGCCGCTTCCCGCTGATCGAGGCCTTCGAGCTCCCGTTCATGGCGACCACCCCCGAGGCGACGAGTCGCGCCGCCTGGGAGTTCGCGAGCACGCACGCGAAGGACGAGTTCAAGGAGACGAAGCTCATCGCGGTCAACGTCAACGGGCCGTGCAACGTCTACACGGTGAAGCAGCCGGTCCGCACGCAGGCGGACTTCAAGGGCCTCAAGGTGCGGGCGCCCAACCGGCAGACCAGCAGCATGCTGGCGATGCTGGGCGCGACCCCGGTGGGGATGCCGCTGCCCGGGATTCCGGAGGGCCTGTCGAAGGGCGTCATCGACGGGGCGATCGTGCCCTACGAGATCGCGCCGTCGATCAAGCTCGACGAGCTGACCAAGTTCGTCGCCGAGACCGACCGCAGCCAGCCCGCGATGTGCGCGACGATCTTCGCGACGGCGATGAACCTGGCCAAGTACCAGTCGATGCCCGCCGACCTGCGCGCCGTGATCGACCGGAATTCCGGGCTCGAGACGTCGGCGACGTTCGGCCGCATCCAGGGCGACGCCGACGTGCCGGCCCGGAAGACGATCGTCGAGGCGGGCGTCAAGATCAACGTGATCCCGGCCGACGAGCTCAACCGCTGGCGCAAGGCCACCGATGCGCTCGACGACCAGTGGGCCGCCGCGGTCTCCGCGAAAGGCCAGGACGGCAAGGCGCTGCTGCAGGCCGCCCGCGACCTGGTGAAGAAGCACTCGAAGTAACAAAGCGCCCGTGCCGGGCGGCAGCAGCGCTGCCGCCCGCCGGAAGAATTCCACACACACGGGATACCGATGGCCGACGTCGTCGTCAGCGAGGTACGGTCGCATCACCACGGGCCGGCCGGGCGCCTGCTGATCGCATCGTGCAAGGCGTTCGCGGTCGGCGCGGGCGTCCTGCTGATCTTCATGGCGGCGATGTCGCTCGCGAGCATCGTCGGCCGGACGTTCCTCGGCAAGCCGATCCTGGGCGACTACGAGCTCGTCCAGGTCCTGTGTGCCGCCGCGGTGTCGATGGCGCTGCCCTACTGCCAGCTCGCCCGCGGCCACGTCATCGTCGACTTCTTCACGACGCGCGCGTCGAAGCGAGTGGTCCGCACGCTCGACGTCGCCGCGGGCCTCCTGCTCGCGGCGCTCGCCTTCGTCGTCGCGTGGCGGCTCGCGATCGGCCTGGCCGATTTGAAGCGCACCGGCGACGCCTCGATGCTGATCGGGTTCCCGACGTGGGTGGCGTACGTGCCGATGACGGCGTCGTTCGCACTGCTCGGCTTCGCCGCGCTGTTCGTCGCCCGGGACGACCTGCGGAAGGGTGACGCATGACCGGCGTCGAGCAGGGCGCCGTCATCGGCGTGCTGATGCTCGCGCTGCTGGCGCTGCGCGTCCACATCGGGATCGCGATGCTGGCCGCCGGTTCGATCGGCTACGTGTGGGTGTCCGGCCTCGGACCGCTGCTCAAGTACCTGCAGACCGCGGTCTACGCCCGGTACTCGGTCTACGACCTGTCGGTCGTGCCTCTTTTCCTGCTGATGGGACAGTTCGCCACGCACGGCGGCCTCTCGCGCGCGCTGTTCCAGGCCGGCAATGCATTGATCGGACACTGGCGCGGCGGCATGGCGATGGCGGCGATCTCCGCCTGCGCCGGCTTCGGCGCCATCTGCGGCTCGTCGCTCGCCACCGCGGCGACGATGGGCCAGGTCGCGCTGCCCGAGCTCCGCCGCCAGAATTATTCCCCAAAGCTCGCGACCGCCGCGATCGCAGCGGGCGGAACGCTGGGCATCCTGATCCCTCCGTCGGTGCCGCTCGTGATCTACGCGATCCTGACCGAGCAGAACATCGCGAAGCTCTTCATGGCCGCGTTCCTTCCCGGCATCATCGCGGCGGTCGGTTACATGGTCGTGGTCGGCATCATCGCCCGGGTCTCGCCGGAGCAGGCGCCCGCAGGCGCACGATTGCCGTGGATCGAGCGGCTCCGGGCGCTCGTCGACGTGTGGCCGGTCGTACTGATCTTCCTCGTGGTCATCGGCGGGATCTACGGCGGGATCTTCACCCCCACCGAGGCGGCGTCGATCGGCGCGCTCGCCACGGCGTTCGTCGCATGGCGCTCCGGCGGCCTAAAGGGGCGCGGGTTCCTCGACTGCGTCTACGGCACCGCGGCGGCGACCGGGATGATCTTCCTCATCATGCTCGGCGCGGACATCCTCAACGTCTTCCTCGCGCTGACGATGCTGCCGAAGGAGCTCGCCGCCTGGGTCACCGGGCTCGGCATTCCGCCGCTCGGCATCCTCGCGACGATCATCCTGATCTACCTCGTCCTCGGCTGCATCATGGACAGCCTGTCGATGCTGCTCCTGACCATCCCGATCTTCTTCCCGATCATCATGGGCACCGACTTCTGGGGCCTGGCGGACGACCCGAAGGCGATCTGGTTCGGCATCCTGGCGCTGATGGTCGTCGAGATCGGACTGATCACGCCTCCGGTCGGCATGAACGTGTTCATCATCAGCAGCATGGCGCGCGACGTGCCGATGATCGAGACGTTCAAGGGCATCGTGCCGTTCCTCGCGTCGGACCTGCTGCGGGTACTCCTGATCGTGTTCGTGCCGTCGGTCGCCCTCGTGGCGCTGAAGCTGTAGCGGCCGACACTCCGCGCCGCGGGTCGCCGGGCCGGCGCACCGGAATCCATGGAGGCCCGACGCGACGCCACGACGCACCCGACCGGGCCGCCGCAGGCCCCCCCGGAAGCGCCTTCCGTCGGCGGTCATTGACAAGCCTCCGCCGGGTTGCGACGCTTCGCAGGCCATGCCTCTCCGGGCGAACCTCCAGAAGCTCGTCGAACGGGCGCGCCAGCTGCCTCCGCTGCCGGCCGCCATCGTGTACCCGTGCGACGTCGATTCGCTGCAACTGGCGCTGGCGGGCGCCTTCGCCGGCTACCTCGCGCCGACCCTCGTCGGCCCCGAAGCCCGCATCCGCGATACCGCGAACCGTGCGGGGCTCGACATCTCCCGGCTCCCGATCGTCGACACCGCGGACGACGGGGCCGCCGCGGCAGCTCGCGCGCGAAGGCCGCGTGGAGGCGCTCGTCAAGGGGATGGTCTCGGACGGCACACTGCTGACGCCGGTCGCGGCGCCGGAGAACGGGCTGCGGACCGACAGTCGGCTCTCGCACGCGACACTGCTCGACGTCCCCGGGCGTGCGCAACCGTTGATCGTCGCGGACGACCGTCTCAACGTGGCACCGACGCTCGCCGCGAAACGCGACATCCTCTCCAGCACGATCGGGCTCGCGGTCTCGCTCGGAATTGCGAGGCCTGCCGTCGCGCTGCTCGCCGCCGTCGACGGCCCGTCGGCCGCCTTCGCGTCGACGGCCGACGCGACCGCGCTGAAGGCGATGGCCGCCGGCGGCGCGATGCACGGCGCACGCGTCGAGGGGCCGATGACGCCTGACGTCGCGCTTTCGTCCGAAGCGGCGCGCCAGCAGGGCGCATCGTCGGAGGTCGCCGGCCGCGCCGACGTGCTCGTCGCGCCGACGATGGAATGCGCGGTGATGGTCGTGCGCACGATCGTCGCGGTCACCGGCGCGCTCGCCGCCGGACTGGTGCTCGGCGCACGAGTGCCGATCGTCGCGACCACGCGCGCCGAGACGATGGAAAGCCGCATCGCCTCCTGCGTGCTCGCCTCGGTCGCGGCACGCGCCGTGCGCGGTCGCGGGCCGCTCGATGCGCCGACCTCCGGTGGAGGTGCGCCGGTCCGGGACACGGCGACGCGAGTCGCCGCCTGACGTCAGCCCGGCCCTTCGCGACCACTGCAGCGACGGCGCCGATCAGCGCTTGAACAGGTCGCGCAGCGACCGGACCGCGTCCTCGGGCTTCTGCTGCTGAGCGGGAGAGCGCGCCTGCGGCGTCGCCGCGAGCTTGCCGCCTGCGCGCGCGGTCGCGCAGGGACTCGGGTCGTCGCCCGCCGAGAGCAGCGGCGTGGCGAGCATCCCCCAGCCGCCGCTCGCGACGACGCCGCCGATCGCGAGCGCGGTCTTCGCCGCCCCCATCGTGTCGAGGCTTACGCCGGGGCTCGCGATCGGCCCGCTGACGCGCACGACCTCGGCGAGGTCGACCGCCGGTATCCCCGCGACCTTGCGCGAGCGCGGCCGGACCAGAAGGTCGAGCGTCCCGCGCCCGAGGTCGATCGTGCCCGACGCCGACGCCGTGAGGCGCGAGGTCTCGATCGCGAGCGTGCGGTCGGCGTGCGCGACGCCGTCGCGCACCGAGAGCCGCGCGACCATGCACTGGACCTCGGTCGCCTGGTCGACGCGCCGGAACGGGTTGAGCGCGTCGAGGACGCGCGTCAACGCCTCGCCGCCGGTGTCGAGCGCGACGCCCCTGACGCGCGCCGGCCCCACGTCCGCGCGCACCGTTCCGTTCGCTCCCGCGAGGAATCGCTGCGACGACTGCGCGGGTCCCTGCAGGTCGACGGCGAACGTCGTCGTCCCGCCCGAGGCGTTGTGTCCCGGATCGAACCGGCCGAGCAGCCGCGATGCCTCGATGCCGCGCCCGTCCGCGACGATGCGGCCGCGCCCGGTCGCCGCGTCCGCCCGCACGCTGCCCGAGATCCTGCCGCCCGCGATGTCCACGTCGAACGGATCGGCCGCGAGGCGCCCCCCTTCGACGACGACCCGGCCGCGGACGTTCGTCGCCTCGACCCCTTCGCGCACGCGTACCCGATCGACGACGAAATCGAGATCGGCGTCGACGCTCGCGAGCTTGCCCAGCGGCGACGAATCCCCTTTCGCCGGTCCCGGTGCCGGCGACTCCGCGGTCGCGCGAGCGGAGGGACGCGCGCGCGCGAGGTCGACCGTGTCGGCATGCAGCCGACCGCCGATGCGCGGGACCTTGCCCTTCGCTTCGATCTCGACGTTGCCGTCGATCTTCGTCCCGCCGACCGTGCCGGCGATGCCGCCGAGCGCGCAGCGCCCGTCGCGCGCGTCGACCCGCGCTGCCACGCGCCCCGCCTCGGTCGACAGGTCGGGCGCCCACCGCGTCATGCGCTCGCTGCCCGCTTCCCAGGCGATGCCCGCGTCGAGCACCAGCGCGGGCCCGGTGTCGCGACGCTCGGCACGACCCTTAGCGGTCAGAGTAATGCCGCCGCCGACAAGCTTCGCGTCGATGTCGAACGGAACGCGCTCGCGCACCGCGATCGCCGGGTCGCCGGTCGTGGCGGCCAGCGCCCAGCGCGCGCCTTCGTGCTCGAACGTGCCCTGCCACGCGAACCGGCCGCCGTTCTCGGGCGAAACGTCGAGACGCGGGATCGCGACGACCGTCGCCGCGCTGCCGTCCGGAGGGCGCCAGGTGAGCTTCGCATCGACGATCCGGATCGCGCCGGCGAGCGCGACCGGAACCGCGGATGCGGCGCCCTTCCCCGCCTCCGCGCCGGCGGCGGCACCCGCCCCGGCGAGCTGCCAGTTGCCGCGGCCGTCCGGCAGGGTCTCGAGATGGAGATCGAGGCCCTCGACCTCGATCCCGTCGGCGACGACACGGCGCGAGACGAGCAGCGGCCAGGTCGCGACGCCGCCACGGACGACGGCGACCTGCGCGAGCTCGGGCCTCGACGCCCCCGGCGGATTGGCGATCGTGACGTCGTGCGCGACGACCGCGAGGCGCGGCCAGAACGCGATGCTCACCGGCCCGCGCGCGTCGACCCTGCGTCCGGTGAGGCGCGAGACCTCGTCGGCGGCGTAGCGCGCGATCGCCTGCGCGTCGATCGTCGCGTAGGCGACGATGGCCGCCGCGACCGCGAGCGCGACGACCGCCGCCCCCGCGACGGCGATCCAGCGCAACGGCCGCATCGCCTCCATGCGCGCCCCCGGGCCGTCAGGAGGACTTGCGCACGCTGCGCACGCGCAGGTTCGGCACCGCCGCGATCACCTTCGCGCCGGCGACGCAGTCGACGAAGTAGCGCTTGCGGCCGTTGATCTCCTCCTCGACGAGGCCGTGGATGTCCGTGTCGAAGCCGGGGAAGCGCTCGTTGAAGTCGCGCGCGAACTGCAGGTACTTGACGATCTGCCGGTTGAACCGCTCGCCCGGGATCAGGAGCGGGATGCCGGGAGGGTAGGGCGTCAGCAGCGCGCTCGTGACGCGGCCCTCGAGGTCGTCGATCTCGACGCGCTCGATCTCCCGGTGCGCCATCCGCGCGAACGCGTCGGCGGGCTTCATCGCCGGCTCGAGGTTCGACACGTACATCTCGGTCGTGAGCCGGCCGATGTCGTTGGCCTTGTAGATGCCGTGGATCGCGTCGCACAGCTCTTTCAGCCCGATCCGCTCGTAGCGCGGGTACGCCTGGACGAACTCGGGAAGCACGCGCCACAGCGGCTGGTTCTGGTCGTAGTCCGCCTTGAACTGCTGCAGCGCGGTCAGGAGCGTGTTCCAGCGGCCCTTCGTGATGCCGATCGTGAACATGATGAAGAACGAGTAGAGCCCCGTCTTCTCGACGATCACGCCGTGCTCGGCGAGGTACTTGGTGACGATGGACGCCGGGATGCCGGTGTCGGCGAAGTCGCCCTCGACGTCCAGGCCGGGCGTCAGCACCGTCGCCTTGATCGGGTCGAGCATGTTGAAGCCCGGCGCGAGGTCGCCGAAGCCGTGCCAGCGGTCGCCGGCGCGGATGATCCAGTCGTCGCGGCTGCCGATGCCCTCGGGCGCGAGCTTGTCCGGCCCCCACACCTTGAACCACCACGAGTCGCCGAACTCCTCGTCGACCTTGCGCATCGCGCGCCGGAAGTCGAGCGCCTCTAGGATCGACTCCTCGACCAGCGCGGGCCCGCCCGGCGTCTCCATCATCGCCGCCGCGACGTCGCAGGACGCGATGATCGCGTACTGGGGCGACGTCGACATGTGCATCAGGTACGCCTCGTTGAAGCGCGGGCGGTCGAGCTGCCGCGTCTCGCTGTTCTGCACGAGGATCTGCGACGCCTGCGAAAGCCCGGCGAGCAGCTTGTGCGTCGACTGCGTCGCGAAGATCAGCGCGTCGCGCGAGCGCGGCCGGTCGCGGCCGATCGCGTGCATGCCGCGGTAGAAGTCGTGGAACGTCGCGTGCGGCAGCCACGCCTCGTCGAAGTGCAGCGTGTCGATCCTCGTGCCGAGCAGATCCTTGATCGTCTCGACGTTGTAGAGCACGCCGTCGTAGGTGCTCTGCGTGATCGTCAGGATGCGCGGCTTCGCCTTGACGTCGCGGGCGAACGGGTGCGCGCGGATCTTGCGCTCGATGCTCTCCCAGCGGAACTCGCTCTGCGGGATCGGGCCGATGATGCCGTGGTGGTTGCGCGTCGGCGTCAGGAACACGGGGATCGCGCCCGTCATCGTGATCGCGTGCAGGATCGACTTGTGGCAGTTGCGGTCGACGATCACGACGTCGCCGGGCGCCACCGTCGCGTGCCACACCATCTTGTTCGACGACGACGTGCCGTTGGTGACGAAGAACAGCTCGTCGGTGCCGAAGATGCGTGCGGCGTTGCGTTCGGAGGCCGCGACCGGACCCGAGTGGTCGAGGAGCTGGCCCAGCTCGTCGACCGAATTGCACACGTCGGCGCGCAGCAGGTTCTCGCCGAAGAACTGGTGGAACATCTGGCCGACCGGACTCTTCAGGAAGGCGACGCCGCCCGAGTGGCCCGGGCAGTGCCACGAGTACGAGCCGTCGTTGGCGTAGTGCAGGAGCGCGCGGAAGAACGGCGGCGCGAGGCTGTCGAGGTAGGTCCGGGCCTCGCGCAGGATCACGCGCGCGACGAACTCCGGCGTGTCCTCGTTCATGTGGATGAAGCCGTTCAGCTGCCGCAGGATGTCGTTCGGGATGTGGCGCGACGTGCGCGTCTCCCCGTGCAGGAACACCGGGATCTCGGCGTTGCGGCGGCGGATCTCCTCGACGAAGGCGCGCAGGCTCGCGAGCGCGGGGCTCTCCTCGGGCCTGACGTGCACGAGCTCCTCGTCGTCGATCGACAGGATGAACGCCGACGCGCGGCTCTGCTGCTGCGCGAAGCTCGCGAGATCGCCGTAGCTCGTCACGCCGAGCACCTCGACACCCTCGGCCTCGATCGCCCGGGCGAGCGCGCGGATGCCGAGCCCGCTCGCGTTCTCCGAGCGATAGTCTTCGTCGATGATGACGACGGGGAAGCGAAACTTCATCGATGCTCCTGGGGGCGAGGGCGTCACGGCGCCGGAGGCGGGCGGGTGCCTGCCGCGTGGCCCGGATTGTCGCGCGGTTTGCGGCCGCGCGCGACGATTTGGACCCGCGGCCCGTCGAATGGTGCCGCGGTGCCCGGCGCGCGCGCAACGGCGGCCGGCCGTCGGCCGCCGCGGTCAGGCGCGGGCGAGCGCGATCGCGGCCGCCCAGGCGAGGAGCGCGAGGCCCACGGGCGTGCGCAGCCGGGCTCCCCACGGCAGGTTCTTCTCGGCCGCCATCGCGGCGGCAAGCACGAGCATCCAGCCCGGGTTGCCCATCCCGACGACGAACGTCACGAGCATCAGCGCCCAGCAGCAGCCGACGCAGAAGGCGCCGTGGGCGAGGCCCAGCCCGAGCGCCTCGCGACGCGGGCTGACGCCGTGCCAGTGCGAGTTCAGGAAGCCGAACGGCGTGCGGCAGCGGTCGAGGCAGCGGTACTTGAGGGCCGAGAACTGGAAGGCGCCGGCGAGCGCGAGGACGCCCGCGCCGACGGCCCAGGCGTGCTCGACGAGCCACGGCGAGGCGGCCGCGGCAGCGCGGACGCCGGCGTCGGCCGCGTGCGCGGCCAGGCCGAACGCGAACCAGGCGGCGACGTAGCCCAGGAGCACCGCTGCGACCAGGCGCCCCGCGTCGGGCCGGCCCGCCACGACCCGCCGGAACGTGGCGACGAGCGGCAGGACGGTCGGCACCATCATCGCCGCGATCATCAGCAGCCAGGCGAGCGCGGTCGCGAGCACGGAAACCAGGATGCCGCCGCCGGGAACGGCGCGGCAGAGCGGAGCGAGTGCGGCCGAGTCGCTCCAGCCGCCGTGGTCGACGTAGCCGCGCCAGGGGCTCGCGCTCCAGAGCGCGAGCAGCGCCCACGCCGGGAGCACGAGGAACGCGACGAGCGCGGCGGCGACGCGCCGAGCATCGCTCCCGCCGGCACGCACGCGCGCCGGGCGCGCGTGCCCCGCGATCGGTTCGGTGGCCATCGGTGGGGGCGGGGACGCGTCGCGCGCCCCCGCCGGCGTCAGCCGTTGAACACGAACGTGCTCTGGATCGCGTTGTGGCCCTTGAGGTCGAGGTTGATGCCGAGCCGGTCGTTGCGAACCCGGTAGCGCTGCGCCTTGCCGACGTAGGCCGGCGAGCCCGGCACCGTCGAGAAGATCGAGTCGCGGAGCGTCGTCACCTCGCCGTGCGCGCCGCGGAAGGGCTCGAGCTCGGCCAGGCCGATGCTGCCGACCTTGAGGTGCCCGTGGCCCTCCCGCACCGTGAACTCGATCGGGACCTTCTCGACCGAGACGACCTCGCCGATCAGCTTCGCGAGGTCCGCGATCGGGCCGCCGAGCTTGCCGGAGAACACCGAGATCAGCGCGTCCTGCTGCGCCGGGCTCGCGCCGTCGTCGACGTACAGCGCGGCCTTCCAGTTGCCCGCGAGCACGTTGCCCGGGATGTGCCCGAGGCACGCGACCGTGCGTCCCGCGACGTCGAGGCCGTTCACGCTGCCCTTGTCGACGTGCCACGCCATGAAGCCCTCGCAGGTCCCGTTGTCGGGATCCTCGCCGATCCAGCACGGGCAGAGCACCTTGCAGTTGCAGACTTCGAGGAGGCGTCCCTCGATGTGGTAGGCCATGGTCCCTCCATCGGATGGTTGGACTCGCGTGCGCCTGGCGCACCGGCTCGCAGGCGGTCGAGCCGCCGCGCCCAAGGGCGCTCCGGAGAGCTCCGGAGCCGGCCATCCTACGCCCGCGCACGGCCGCGATCCACACGGCGGTCGCGCAGGCGCGCGCGAAGATTCGCGCGTTTCACCACGCGCCGATCATGGTCTTTGCGCGCCTACCGCCGGCCGCCCGCGAGCGCCGCCGAGCGCGGGTGGGAGCGCAGCCGCGCCATCGCGAGGACGCCGACCGCCGGTCCGATCGCGAGCGGCACGAACGCGTAGCGCCATCCCAGCGCCTCGACGAGGGGCGGCATCAGGTGGATCGTCGCGAGCGTCAGCGTGAAGCCGAGCGCGGTCTGCAGCGTGAGCATCGTGCCGACGCGCGCGCGGTCGGCGAGCTCGGCGATCGACGCGGAGAACTGCGCCGAGTCGGCGACGATGCTGATGCCCCAGACGACGCAGACCGCGACGACGGCGACGGGAGGGCCGCCGAACAGCGCGCCGATGCCCGCGGCGCAGCTCCCGGAGATCGCCATCGCGACGATCGTGACCGTCGTGCGACCGAGCCGGTCGGCGAGGAAGCCCGCGGCGACCGACCCGATCGCGCCCGAGGCGATGGTCGCGAACGCGGCGAGCTTCGCGTAGACGGGCGCGACGTCGGAGGGCAGAGCGAGCGCGAAGCTCGCGTTCAGGAACACGCCGATCCACGCCCACATCGCGTAGAGCTCCCACATGTGGCCGAGGTACCCCAGGTTCGCGAGACGCAGCGGCACGTCCCGCCACGCGGCGGCGACCGCACGCGGGTCGAACTTCGGCGCGGGGGCGCGGTTCGGGCCGACGCCGGCGCGCGGGATCAGGGCGGCGGCGACGAGCGCGGCGACCGATGCGGCGGCGAGCGGGATCCGCCAGTCGACGCCGGAGAACGCGCTGAAGAGGTGCGGCGACGCGGACCCCAGCGTGAGCGCACCGACGAGGATGCCGACCATCAGCCCCATGTCGCCCTGCGCCCAGGTCGACGCGAGCTTCATGCCGACCGGATAGACGCCGGCCATCGCGACGCCGGTGACGAAGCGCAGCACCGGCATCCACGCCGACGCGGGATCGACGACGAGCAGCAGCGCATTGGCGAGCGCGCCGAGGAGCGCGGACGCGGCGAAGAACCGGCGCAGCTCGAGGCGGTCGGCGAGCGAGAGGAAGGCGCTGACCAGGCAGCCGGCCACGAATCCGAGCTGCACGCCGCTCGTGAGCGCCGACTGCATGAAGCCGGACAGCCGGAACTCGGCGACGAGCTGCGGGACGACGGCGGACGCCGAGAACCACAGCGCCATCGCCATGACCTG
>JAKLIE010000129.1 GCA_022709775.1 Pseudomonadota bacterium | reverse complement strand
ACGTCGATCGACGTGTCGCCTCCGCCGATGACGACGACGCGCTTGCCGACGTGGCGCAGCCGTCCGTCGTTGAACGCCTTGAGGAACGCGGTCGCGGTGACGACGTTCGGCGCGTCGCCGCCCGGCGCGGGCAGCGGGCGGCCCGACTGCGCGCCCATGCCAAGGAACACGGCGTCGAACTCGTTGCGCAGCGCCTCCAGCGTGACGTCGGTGCCCACGCGGCACTTGAGCCGCGCCTCGACGCCGGTGTCGAGAATGCGCTGGATCTCCGCGTCGAGGACGTCGCGCGGCGTGCGGAAGCCCGGGATCCCGTAGCGCATCATGCCGCCCAGGTGCTCGTGCTCGTCGAAGATCGTGACCGAATGGCCCATCCGGCGGAGCTGGTAGGCGCACGACAGGCCGGCCGGCCCGCCGCCGATGACGGCGACCTTCTTGCCGGTCGACGCCTCGGGCGCCTTGTACGCGAGCCCGTTCGCGTTCGCGTAGTCGCCGAGGAAGTGCTCGACCGAGTTGATGCCGACGTGGTCCTCGACCTCGTTGCGGTTGCAGCCGGTCTCGCACGGCGCCGGGCAGACGCGCCCCATCACCGAGGGGAACGGGTTCGCCTCGGTGAGCCGCCGCCACGCGTACTCCTGCCACGGCATCGCCGGCTTGCCGTCGGCGCCGACCGGCGGCTTCTCGATGCCGCGGACGATGTTGAGGTAGCCGCGGATGTCCTCGCCGGCCGGGCAGCTGCCCTGGCAGGGGGGCGTCGACTGGACGTAGGTCGGGCACTTGTGCGTCCAGCTCGCCTGGAAGATCTGTTCTCGCCAGTTGTCCCACTTCGCGTCGCCGTCGCGGTAGCGGCGGAACGTGAGCTTCTGCTCCTGCGGGCCTGGGGTCGTGGACATCGCCTGTTCTCCGTCGGGGTTTCCGGTGCCGGCGGCCGCGTCAGTGCGGCTCGCCCAGCCTGATTGCGGTGCTGACGAGCTGGTGGACGCCGCCGACCATGCCCATCTTGAATCCGTAGTACGGGAGGACCTTCGTGAACTGCGCCTTGCAGATCGCGCAGATCGTCGCCATGAAGTTGACGCCCCGCCCGTCGGCGACCTGCCGCAGCGCTTCCATGCGCGGCAGCGCGCCCTTGACGCGCAGGTCGAGGAGCTCGTCGGTCAGGAGGCCGCCACCGCCGCCGCAGCAGAACGTCGCGTCGTGCGTCGTCCCCGGCGCCATCTCGACGTAGTGGTTGGCGACCGCGCGGATGATCGCGCGCGGGATCTCGAACTGCCCGCCCGGCATGTCGCCCATCCGCGAGGCGCGTGCCACGTTGCAGGAGTCGTGGAACGTGACGACGCGGTGGTCGTTGGCTTCGCGGTCGAGCTTGAGCGCGCCCCGCCCGATCAGGTCGTGCGTGAACTCGCAGATGTGCATCGGCTGCTTGTAGCGCGAGTCGAGCTGGCTCTGCAGCTTGCGCGCGAAGTCGTCCTCGCCGCCGGCGCCGATGCCGGCGAGCGTGTTCCACATGCTGTAGGCGACGCGCCACGCGTGGCCGCACTCGCCGACGACGATCCGCTTGACGCCGAGCTCGAGCGCCGCCTCGCGGATGCGCATCGCGATCGTCCTGAGCTGGTCGTAGCTCCCGATGAACAGGCCGAAGTTGCCGGCCTCGGACGCGTGCGACGACAGCGTCCACGAGACGCCGGCCGCGTGGAACACCTTCGCGTAGCCGATCAGGCTGTCGACGTGCGGCTCGGCGAAGAAGTCCGCCGACGGCGTCACGAGCAGCACCTCCGCGCCCTTCTGGTCGAGCGGGAAGCGCACGTCGACGCCGGTCTCCTCCTTGACGTCCTCCTCGAGCCCCTCGAGCGTGTCGGCGAGCGCCGGCCCCGGCAGGCCGAGGTTGTTGCCGATCCGGTGGACCTTGCCGATGATCTCGTTGCTGTACTTCTGCCCGAGACCGGCCGCGTCCATGATCTCCTTGCCGGCCATCGTGATCTCGGCGGTGTCGATGCCGTACGGGCAGAACACCGAGCAGCGGCGGCATTCGGAGCACTGGTTGTAGTACGAGTACCACTGATCGAGCACGTCCTTCGTCAGGTCGCGCGCCCCGACCAGCTTCGGGAACAGCTTGCCGGCGATCGTGAAGTGCCGGCGGTAGACGCTGCGCATCAGGTCCTGGCGCGCGACCGGCATGTTCAGCGGGTCGCCGGTGCCGAGGAAGTAATGACACTTGTCGGTGCATGCGCCGCAGTGGACGCAGGCGTCGAGGTAGACCCTGAGCGACCGGTACTTGTCGAGGAGCTCGCCCATCTTGCCGAGCGCGCGCTCCTTCCATCCGTCGTCGAGCTCGCCCGGGAAGCCGATCGCCTCCTGCATCTTCGCCGTCGCGACGTAGGGCTTCGACGCCTCCATCGCGCCGGGCGCGAGCGCGGGCGGCTCGGCGAACGGCCGCAGCGGCGGGGCCTTGATCTCGGCGGCCACGGTCAGCGATCCCCGTCGAGCCGGGCGGCCCAGGGCGCGAGATGGCGGTGCTCGCGCGGGTCGTCGACCTGGTTGCGCGTCGGCGAGAAGAAGATCCCCGGCGCGTGCAGCAGCTTCGAGAACGGGAAGATCAGCATCAGCACGGCGACGAGCGCCAGATGCACCGCGACCAGCGCGTCGCCGGGCAGCGGCTGCCAGTCGAACCAAAGGAGACCTAGGACGAACGCCTTGACCTTCACGATGTCGGCGTGCGCGACGAACGTCATCGCGAGCCCCGACAGCGCGATCGCGAGGAGCAGCGCGATCATCAGGTGGTCGGAGGGCGTCGAGATGTAGCGCACGCGCGGCACGAGGAAGCGGCGCGCCCCCAGGCCCGCGAGGCCGGCTGCCATCGCGACGCCCGCCCACATCCCGAACGGCTGGACGAACGCGAGCCATGCCGGGACCGGCTCGACGAAGTAGCGCAGGTGACGCAGCAGCACCAGCGCGAGCCCGGCGTGGAACAGCCAGCCGAATGCCCAGGTCCACAGGTTGCTGCGGAACAGGCTCTCGAACAGCGCGACCTCGCGCAGCATCCGCAGCGCCACGCCTCCGCGCGTGACCGGCGCCGGCGTGGTCGGGATCTTGAGCGGCGCGGGCGTGCGCGCGTAGAGCCAGACGCGGTAGCCGACGCCCGCCACGAGCACCGCCGTCGCGGCGTAGAGCAGCACGGCGTAGAGGGCGGTCATCGGCGGCGGCCGGGCGCGCGGGAGGCGCGCCCCTCTCGCGTCAGACGCAGCCCGTCGGCTTCGGCAGGCCGGCGATCTTGCACGCCTGCTTCGCGGGACCGTACGGGAACAGCTCGTACAGGTACTGGCTGTTGCCCTTCTCCGGGCCGAGCTGCTTGCCGATCGCCTTGGTCAGCACGCGGACGGCCGGCGCGATCTGGTACTCGTCGTAGTACTTGCGCAGGAAGTTGACGACTTCCCAGTGGTTCTGCGACATGTCGACGTTCTCGACCTTCGCGATGAAATTCGCGACGTCCTCGTTCCATTCGCCGAGGTTGACGAGATAGCCTTCCTCGTCGGTCTCGTAGGGCTTGCCGTTCACTTCGATCGTGGGCATCGCTTTCTCCTTGTTCGAGCGGGGGGCTCTCGTGGCGGTCGGTGGGGATGGATCAGAGCCAGGATTGGCAGTTCTTGTGCTCGGCGACGAGGTCGACGAAGCCGCCGTAGTCGACGGTCGCGACGCCGTCGATCAGCCGATCGGCGATCGCGCGCGCCTCCGCATCGGGCAGCAGCACGTAGACCTTGTGGCGCTTCGTCGCCTCGGCGAGGCGCGCGGCCGACCTGCCGCCGCGCGCGGCGGCGTAGACGGCGTCCTCGATCAGCAGGATCGCGCCCGGCTCGGCGATGCGCAGGCACGCGTCGAGCGACGGGCGCTCGAGCGGGGACTTGTTGACGATGTGCAGCATCGCTCCTCCGGGTCAGAACGACAGGACGACGTCCTGCTCGTCCATCAGGCGTCCGAGCTCGCCCGAGGAGAGCACCGTGACGTCGACGATGAGGTCCTCCTCGGAGAGGCCGCGGGCCTCGAGCGACTCGCGCTCGACGTAGAGCTTCTCGACGTCGTAGCCCTCGAGCGCGCGGTAGGTAGGCGAGAAGTTCTTGGTCTCGATCCCCTTCGTCTGCTGGCCCTTCCTCAACTGCCAGACGCCGTCCTCGACGAACGCGAGCGACACGTCCTGGTCGAACGCCGCCGAGATCAGCACGACCTCGAGCGACTCGAGCGCGTAGATCGTGCCGTAGGGCGCGCTGCGGTTGACGAACATGAACTTCTTCGCGGTGCCTTCGGTCATGACGATGTTCCCTCGGCGCCCGCCCGGCCGCCCGAAGGGCGCCGAGCGCCCCCTCGGGGGGCGGCGAACGAAGTGAGCTTCGGGGGGGCCATCTAATCCCCGAAGACGACCAGCCGATCCGACTGGATGCCCGACTCGACCAGCTGTCCCAGGCCCGAGATGCGGAAGCCCGGCGCGAGGTTCTCGTCCTTGATGCCGCGGCGGAGCGCCGCGGCGACGCAGACGACGAGGTCGACGCCGTGGTCCGCGGCGAGCTTCGACCAGCGCGCGACGACGTTGCGGTCGTCCTGCGGCGGCTCGGTGAGCCGCGTCGAGTTGTTCACGCCGTCGTGATAGAAGAACACCCGGTGGATCTCGTGTCCCTTGGCGAGCGCGGCCTTGCAGAACAGGTAGGCGGAGTCGCTTGCCTGGTGCTGGTACGGGCCTTCGTTGACGAGGATGCCGAACTTCATTCGCGCGTTCCCGCAGTCAGAACCGGATGTGCGTCGACGCGTTGAGGTTCACGCGCGCGCCGCGCCAGTCGTCGATCAGGTACTTGGTGAACGGCAGTTCGGTCCGCTCGAAGAAGCGCGGCCAGCCGATGCGCTCGACCCAGTCGGACAGGCGCTCCCACGGCCGGGCGTCCGCCTTGTACGTGTAAAGGATCTTCTTCACGATCTCCGAGACTTCCGGCCAGCGCGGCGGGTTGTTCGGAATGCCGGCGGCGACCATCTTCATGAACGTCGGCTTGGCGCGGGCGTTCGAATTCTTGCCGCCGACCCAGATCGCGAACTTCGAGTGCTCGGGATCGTTGATCTGCATCGGCGGGCAGGGCGGGTAGCACGCGCCGCAGCAGATGCACTTCTTCTCGTCGACCTCGAGCGAGGGCTTGCCGTTGACGAGCGCGGGCCGGATCGCGGCCACCGGGCAGCGCGCGACGACGGCAGGGCGCTCGCAGACGTTGGCGACGAGGTCGTGGTTGATCTTCGGCGGCTTCGTGTGCTGGATGATGATCGCGATGTCCGCCTGGCCGCCGCAGTTGATCTCGCAGCAGGACGTCGACATGTGCACGCGGTTGGGCATCTGCTCGCTGCGGAACTCGTCGATCAGCTCGTCCATCAGCGCCTTGACCGCGCCCGAGGCGTCGGTGCCGGGGATGTCGCAGTGCAGCCATCCCTGCGTGTGCGCGATCATCGACACGGAGTTGCCGGTGCCGCCGACCGGGAAGCCGCTCTTCTCGAGCTCGGCGATCAGCGGGGCGACCTTGCCCTCGCCCGACACCATGAACTCGATGTTCGAGCGGATCGTGAAGCGGACGTGGCCCTCGGCGAACCTGTCCGCGATGTCGCACAGCCTGCGGATCGTGTGGACGTCCATCTGGCGCTGCGTGCCCGCGCGGACCGTCCACACCTCGTCGCCGCTGTGCGCGACGTGGTGCAGCACGCCCGGGCGGGGCCGGTCGTGGTACTTCCAGTTGCCGTAGTTCTTCTTCAGCAGCGGGTGCATGTACTGCTGGTTGTCGGGGACGCCGCACTCGATCGCCCGGCGCATCTGTGCTTGTGCCATTCCGTCTCTCCTCAGGCGACCTGCTTCGCGGCCTTCATCTTCGCCACTTCCTCGTCCCACCCGTCCATCCTGACGTAGGGATTCGTGCGCGGCGAAGACACCATGTTCGGGTCGATCGGGATCTCGAGCGCCTCGAGGAAGTTGACGATGCCGATGCGCTCGATCATCTCGCCGGTGCGCTCGTGCTCGAGCGCGTTCTCGGCGAAGAAGTCGATGATCTTCTGGCCGAGCTCGACCAGCTTCTCGCGGTCCTCCTCGGTCTCGAGCTTCATG
>JAKLIE010000128.1 GCA_022709775.1 Pseudomonadota bacterium | reverse complement strand
TGATCGGCCTGCGCGGGGCCGGCAAGTCCACGCTGGGCCGGCGACTGGCCCAGGCCCGCGACCTGCCCTTCATAGAACTGAGTGCCGAGATCGAGCGACTGGCCGGTTGCAGTGTCTCGGAGATCCACGCCCTCTATGGCCAGGAGTCCTATCGCCGCCATGAACGACGCGCGCTCGAAAAGGTCCTGGCCAGCCACGACCGCGCCGTCATCGCGACGCCGGGCGGCCTCGTCTCCGATCCGGGCACCCTGCATCTGCTGCTGTCCCACTGCACCACCGTCTGGCTGCAGGCCGACCCGGGCGACCACATGGCACGGGTCCGCGCCCAGGGGGACATGCGGCCGATGGCCGACAACACCGCCGCGATGCAGGACCTGGAGGCGATCTTGGCTGACCGCTCGCCGTTCTATGCCAAGGCTGACCTGCGCGTCGACACGAGCCGACAGCCGCTTGAGGCGACGTTCGAGCGCCTCGAAGCCGTCCTGGCGGCGGTACCGGCATGACAGACAGGGCGGCGAAGAACGCGAGATCGGGATCCCGATCGAAAGCTGGAGATGGACCCGGACCCGGGTCTGGCTCCGGGCCTGGCTCCGGGTCTGGGTCGGGATCGGGCCGAGCGCTTACCCGGCCCCGAACATGCAAGAAACTGCTTGACGAACGTTTGAGACCTGCAATACTCTTCCTCTTTCTGGCCTGATAACAAGCACTATCTTACCCATCCGGAGGAGCGAATCGTGAGCGAAGCGCCCCGCGTCGACTACCAGACGCACCCGACGAAGTACCGCCACTGGGCACTCGCCGTGGACGGTCCCGTTGCCACCCTGACCGCCGACTTCGACGAGGATGCCGGCCTGCGCCCCGGCTACAAGCTGAAGCTGAACAGCTACGACCTCGGCGTCGACATCGAGCTGAACGATGCCGTGAACCGGATCCGCTTCGAGCATCCGGCGGTCCGCACCGTCGTCGTGACGAGCGCCCGCGATCGGGTGTTCTGCTCCGGCGCCAACATCTTCATGCTCGGCGTCAGCAGCCACGCCTGGAAGGTCAACTTCTGCAAGTTCACCAACGAGACGCGCAACGGCGTCGAGGACTCGAGCCGGCACTCGGGCCTGAAGTTCGTCGCGGCCTGCAACGGCACGACGGCGGGCGGCGGCTACGAGCTCGCGCTCGCCTGCGACGAGATCCTTCTGGTCGACGACCGCAGCTCGGCGGTGAGCCTGCCGGAGGTCCCGCTGCTCGGCGTGCTGCCGGGCACGGGCGGCCTGACGCGCATCACCGACAAGCGCCGCGTGCGCCGCGACTACGCCGACGTGTTCTGCACGCTGGTCGAGGGGGTGCGCGCGCCGCGCGCGAAGGAATGGCGCCTCGTCGACGATCACGCGAAGCCGCAGCAGTTCCCGGACCTCGTGCGCCGGCGCGTCGAGGCGCTCGCCGCGACGAGCGACCGGCCCGCCGGCGCGCGGGGCATCGCGCTGCCCGCGCTCGCACGCACGATCGACGAGGCGGGCTACCATTATCCGACCGTCGACGTCCGGGTCGACCGCGCCGCGCGGCACGCGACGATCACCGTCAGGGCGCCCGCATCGCCCGAGCCAGCCGACGTCGACGCGATCGTCGCGAAGGGCGCTGCGTGGTGGCCGCTCGCGATGGCCCGCGACCTCGACGACGCGATCCTGATGCTTCGCACCAACGACCTCGAGCTCGGCACCTGGATCCTGCGGACCGAGGGCGACGCGAGGCACGCGCTCGCGTGCGACGACGCGCTCGATCGCCACGCCGCGAACTGGTTCGTCCGCGAGACGACCGGCATGCTTCGCCGCACGCTCGCGCGTCTCGACGTCACCTCGCGCTCCCTCTACGCGCTCGTCGAGCCGGGCTCGTGCTTCGCCGGAACGCTGGCCGAGCTCGCGCTGGCGGCCGACCGGACCTACATGGCGGCGCTTCCCGATGCGCAGGAGCGCGAGCCGCGCATCACGCTCTCGGCCGCGAACTTCGGCCGCTACCCGATGGTGAGCGGGAAGTCGCGCCTCGCCGCCCGCTTCTACGACGAGGAAGCGCCGATCGCCTCAGCGCGCGCCGCGATCGGCCGCCCTCTCGACGCGGACGGCGCGGTCGCCCTCGGCCTCGTCACGTCGGCGCCCGACGACCTCGACTGGGACGAGGAGATCCGCCTGGCGCTCGAGGAGCGGGCGAGCCTGTCGGCCGACGCGCTGACCGGCATGGAGGCGAACCTGCGCTTCGGCCCCGGCGAGACGATGGAGACGCGCGTGTTCGCGCGTCTCTCCGCCTGGCAGAACTGGATCTTCATCCGGCCCAACGCGACCGGCGAGACGGGCGCCCTCAAGGTGTTCGGCTCGGGCGCCAAGGCGAAATTCAACCGCGAGCGGGTCTGACTCCCGCCCCAGGACCCCAACGGAAGACGACGATGACCATCGACTACGGCGAGAAGATCCCCAACAACGTCGGCCTCGCCGAGAACCGCACGCTGCAGCGCGCGCTCGAGCAGTGGCAGCCCGAGTTCCAGTCGTGGTGGGCCGACATGGGCCCCGAAGGCTCGAAGAGCTTCGACGTCTACCTGCGCACGGCGGTCAGCGTCGACCCGAAGGGCTGGGCGCACTTCGACTACGTGAAGATGCCCGACTACCGATGGGGCATCTTCCTCGCGCCGGCGGAGCAGGGACGCACGGTGAACTTCGGCGCGCACAAGGGCGAGGCCGCGTGGCAGGAGGTGCCGGGCGAGTACCGTTCGAACCTGCGGCGGCTCATCGTCACGCAGGGCGACACCGAGCCCGCGTCGGTCGAGCAGCAGCGCCACCTCGGGCTCACGGCGCCGTCGCTCTACGACCTCCGCAACCTGTTCCAGGTGAACGTCGAGGAAGGCCGGCACCTGTGGGCGATGGTCTACCTGCTGCAGGCCCACTTCGGCCGCGACGGGCGCGAGGAGGCCGAGGCGCTGCTGGAGCGGCGCTCCGGGGACGCGGACAACCCGCGCATCCTCGGCGCGTTCAACGAGAAGACGCCCGACTGGCTGTCGTTCTTCATGTTCACCTACTTCACCGACCGCGACGGCAAGTACCAGCTCGCCTCGCTCGCGGAATCGGGCTTCGACCCGCTGGCGCGCACCTGCCGGTTCATGCTGACCGAGGAGGCGCACCACATGTTCGTCGGCGAGTCCGGCGTGGGCCGCGTGATCCAGCGCACCTGCGAGGTGATGAACCAGCTCGGGACGGACGACCCGGCGAGGGTCCGCGCCGCCGGCGCCATCGACCTGCCGACGATCCAGCGCTACCTGAACTTCCACTTCTCGGTGACGATGGACCTGTTCGGCGCCGACGTGTCGTCCAACGCCGCGACGTTCTACACGACCGGCCTCAAGGGACGCTTCGACGAGACGAAGATCGGCGACGACCACAGGCTCGTCGGCGCGACCTACCCGGTCCTCGAGGTGCGCGACGGCCGCCTCGTGTCGGTCGAGGTGCCGGCGCTCAACGCGCTGAACGAGAAGCTGCGCGACGACTACATCAAGGACGCGGCCGCCGGCGTCGAGCGCTGGAACAGGATCATCGAGAAGGCAGGCATCCCGGTTCGGCTCTCCGTGCCGCACAAGGCATTCCACCGCAAGATCGGCCCGCTCGCCGCCGTTCACGTCGACCCGAGCGGCAACGTCGTCGACGACGCCACGTGGGCGAAGCACGAGCGCGCGTGGCTGCCGTCGGCCGAGGACCGCGCGTTCGTCTCGTCGCTGATGGGACGCGTGACCGAGCCCGGCAGGTTCGCGGGCTGGATCGCGCCGCCCGCGCGCGGCATCAACAACCAGCCGGTCGAGTTCGAGTACGTCCGGTTCGGCTGAAAGGGTGTGATCCCCCCGAAGCGCGCAAGGCGCGCTTCCCCCCGAGGGGGCACGGCGACCTCGGGGCGGCCGGTGTGATCCCCCCGAAGCGCGCAAGGCGCGCTTCCCCCCGAGGGGGCACGGCGACCTCGGGGCGGCCCGTCGGTCGCCGTTGCCGTTGCCGTTGCCGTTGCCGTTGCCGTTGCCGTTTCCGTTGCCGTTGACGTTGACGGCTGATTTCACCACGTTCACGATCGCGCCATGTCCGAGCCCGTCGCCACCGACGTCGTCCGCCAGCACCTGATCGACCCGGAGATATGCATCCGGTGCAACACCTGCGAGGAGAGTTGCCCGATCGACGCGATCACGCACGACGATCGCAACTACGTCGTCGACCCGGGCAAGTGCGACAACTGCAACGTGTGCATCGCGCCGTGCCCGACGGGAGCCATCGACAGCTGGCGGCAGGTCGCCAGGGCGGAGATGTACCCGATCGAGGAACAGCTCAAGTGGGAGTCGCTGCCGCCGCAGCGCGAACTCGCGGGGGCGGAGGGCGGAAGCGAGCTTCCGCCCGAGGTCGAGCGCATCGTCGCGATGGCGTCGGCCGGACAGGGCGGCGCCTCGCCGCCGCCGTGGTCGGCCGCGCATCCCTACGTCAACCTGTATTCGGTCGCGAGGCCCGCCGTCGCGACGGTCAGCGGGAACTTCCGGCTGACCGGCGAGGGCGCGTCGTCCGACATCCGGCACATCGTCCTCGACTTCGGGCAGGCCGCGTTCCCGGTGCTCGAGGGCCAGACGATAGGAATCCTTCCGCCCGGCACCGACGCGCAGGGGCGGCCGCACCATCCGCGCCTCTACTCGGTCGCGAGCCCTCGCGAAGGCGAGCGCCCCCGCTACAACAACCTCGCGCTCACCGTGAAGCGCGTCACGCTGGACCACGAGGGCCGGCCCGTGACGGGAGTCGCCTCGAACTTCCTGTGCGACCTCGCGAAGGGCGACACGGTGAACGTTATCGGCCCCTACGGCGCGAGCTTCCTGATGCCCAACCACCCGGGCGCGAACCTGCTCATGGTGTGCACCGGCACCGGCTCCGCGCCGATGCGCGCGATGACCGAGCGCCGGCGCCGGCGGATCCCGCTCAGGGAAGGCGGGAATCTGATGCTGTTCTTCGGGGCGCGAGCGCCCGAGGAGCTGCCCTACTTCGGGCCGCTCATGAAGCTGCCCAGGGACTTCATCGACATCAACTTCGCGTTCTCGCGCGTGCCCAGCGAGCCGAAGCGCTACGTGCAGGACCGCATCCGGGAGCGCGCGGCCGACGTCGCGAGACTCGTCGCCGACCCGAACACCTTCGTCTACATCTGCGGGCTCAAGGGAATGGAGGAAGGCGTCGCGCAGGCGCTCGCCGACGCGTGCCGCCAGCAGGGCCTCGACTGGGACGCGATGCTGCCCGCCCTGCGCGGGCAGGGGCGCTACCACCTGGAGACGTACTGACCGGACTCGACACGCCGGGCGCGCGGCGGCCCCGGGGTTCCCGTCAGATCACGCGCGAGTACCTCGCCGCCGCCCGCGCCTCGCGCAGGTGCCGGTCGAACACCATCGCGACGGTGCGCACGAGCAGGCGCCCGCGCTCGGTGACGCGGATCAGCGCCGGCGAGATCTCGACGAGTCCGTCCGCCGCGAGCGGTGCGAGGGCGAGGAGCTCGGCGGCGAACGCGCGGTGGAACACGACGCCGTGCCGCGCCTCGAACTCGGGGATCGGCAGGTCGAAGTCGCACATGAGCCGGCTGATCGCGTCGCGCCGGACGATGTCGTCGTCGGTCAGCAGGTAGCCGCGGAACGCCGGCAGCGCGCGCGCGTCGAGCCGGTCGTAGTACTCGTCGAGCGTACGCACGTTCTGCACGTAGGTTCGGCCGACCTTGCCGATCGCCGAGATGCCGAACGCGAGCAGGTCGCAGTCCGGCTTCGTCGAGTAACCCTGGAAGTTGCGGTGGAGCTTCCGCCCGGCTTGCGCGCGGGCGAGCTCGTCGCCGGGCCTGGCGAAGTGATCCATCCCGATGTAGACGTAGCCCGCCGCGCCGAGCTTCTCGATCGCGAGCGCGAGGATCGCGAGCTTGTCCGCCGGCGGCGGCAGTTCCTCGAGCAGGATCCGGCGCTGCGGCTTGAACAGGTGCGGCACGTGCGCGTAGCTGTAGAGCGCGATGCGGTCCGGCGAGAGGGCGATCACGCGGTCGAGCGTCGTCGAGAAGCCCTCCACCGTCTGCTTCGGCAGGCCGTAGATCAGGTCGGTGTTGACCGAGACGAAG
>JAKLIE010000127.1 GCA_022709775.1 Pseudomonadota bacterium | reverse complement strand
CAGCATCGCGAGCGCGTCGCCGAGTCCGGTGATGCCCAGCCCGATGCGTCGCGACGAGCGTCCCTGCTCGGCCTGCGGAGGCACCGGGAAGTGCGTGACCGTCCAGACGTTGTCGAGCATGCGCACCGCGAGGGGCACGAGCGCGGCGATCGCCTCGAGGTCGAGACGCGCGCGCGGCGTGAACGGATCGCGGACGAAGGCGGCCAAGTTGATCGAGCCCAGGTCGCACGCTCCGTACGGCGGCAGCGGGATCTCGCCGCAGGGATTGGTCGCGCTGATCGTCTCGCAGTACGCGAGGTTGTCCTCGGCGCGGATCCGGTCGATGAACAGCACGCCGGGCTCGGCCGACGCGTAGGCGCCGCCGACGATCGCTTCCCAAAGGTCGCGCGCCCGGATCGTGCGTGCGGCGCCGAAGCGCGGGAACGCGAGCTTCCACGGTCCGTCGTCCGCGACGGCGCGCATCAACGCGTCCTGCACGAGCACCGACACGTTGAAGTGCGTGAGCTTGCCCCCGACGCGCTTCGCCGCGACGAACGCGTGGATGTCCGGGTGGTCGCAGGCCAGCACGCCCATCATCGCGCCGCGTCTCGGACTCGCATCGGTGACCGTCGCGCACATCTGCTCCCACAGCTGCATGAACGAGACCGGACCGGACGAGCGGCCACCGGTCGCGTCGGTACGGGCGCCCTTCGGGCGCAGCGGAGAGAAGTCGGTGCCGACGCCTCCCCCCTGCTGCAGCGTGATCGCCGCCTCGTGCAGCGCGCGAAAGATCCCGTCGAGCGAGTCGTCGAGCGTGCCCATGACGAAGCAGTTCATGAGCGTCACGCGCCGCTTCGTTCCGGCCCCCGCGAGGATGCGGCCGCCGGGAACGAACGCGAAGCCTTCCAGCGCATCGCGGAACCGCCGCGTCCAGCGCTCGCGGTCGTGCTCCTCGGCCTCGGAGAGCGCATGGGCGACGCGGTCGAGCGTCGCGTCGATCGACGGCTCGTCCTCGAACCGGTAGCGCGTCCGCCAGACGTGCTCGGCGAGCGGATTGGCGAGCGTGGTCATCGCGTGCCTGCCCGCCTGCTGCGCCCCGTCAGCGTTCGCGCGCCTTGAGGACGGACAGCGGCAGGATTTCGGGCAGCTCCATCCTCTTGCGGCCCGGCTCGGGCGCCGCAAGCGGGTCGACCGCCCGCATGCTCGCATGCGAGCGTCGCGAGAGCAGATGGTAGGCCTCGGTGCCCTCGACCTTCCAGGCGAGCTCGGTCTCGGTGAGTGCGCGCACGACGCGCGCGGGAATGCCCGCGACGAGCGTGCGCGGAGGAATCACCATCTGCGCCTTGACGAAGGACATCGCCGCGACGATCGACGACTCGCCGACGACCGCGTGGTCGTTTACCACCGCGTTCATGCCGACGAGCCCGTTGCGCTGGACCGTGCACCCGTGCAGCACGGCGCCGTGGCCGATGTGGCCGTTCTCCTCGACGACGGTGCCGAGCCCCGGGAAGCCGTGCAGGATGCACGAATCCTGGATGTTGGCGCCCGCGCCGATCTGGATGTGGCCGAAGTCGCCGCGCAGCGAAGCGCACGGACCGACGTAGCAGTCCGGGCCGACGATCACGTCGCCGATCAGCACCGCCGACGGATGCACGTACGCGGTGGGGTCGACCACCGGCACGATTCCGTCGATCGCATAGACCTTGAGCGTCATTCGCGCGTCCCCGTCGTTTACCAGCGCCAAGCTTACCCCAGCGCCACGCGCGCGTTGCGGAACATACGCAGCCACGGCGAGCCTTCGCCCCAACCCGGCGGCGCCCAGGAAAGCTGCGCGGTGCGCCACACCCGCTCCGGATGCGGCATCAGGATCGTGAATCGCCCGTCGGTCGTCGTGAGGCCGGTGATGCCTTCGGGCGAGCCGTTCGGGTTGTGCGGATACGTCGTCGCCGCGCGTCCCGCCCCGTCGACGTAGCGCATCGAGACCAGCGCTCGCGCGGCGGCGAGATGCGCCTCGTCGCGGAACTCGGCGTACCCTTCTCCGTGCGCGGTGGCGACCGGCAGGCGGCTGCCTTCCATCCCGCGGAAGAACAGCGACGGTGAGCGCGGGATCTCGACCTGCACGAGCCGCGCCTCGAACTGCTCCGAGCGGTTGCGAACGAAGCGCGGCCAGTGCGCCGCGCCCGGCACGAGATCGGCGAGCGCGCTCATCATCTGGCACCCGTTGCACACGCCCAGCGCGAAGACGTCGCGCCGCGCGAAGAACGTCGCGAACGCGTCGGCGAGCTTCGCGTCGAACAGGATCGACTTCGCCCAGCCCTCGCCCGCCCCCAGCACGTCGCCGTACGAGAAGCCGCCGCAGGCGACGATGCCGGCGAAATCGGCGAGCGACCGGCGCCCCGCCGCGAGGTCGGTCGTGTGCACGTCGAAGGCCTCGAAGCCGGCGCGGTCGAACGCGGCGGCCATCTCGACCTGGCCGTTCACGCCCTGCTCGCGCAGCACCGCCACGCGCGGGCGCGCGCCCTTCGCGACGAACGGCGCGGCGACGTCCTCCGCCGGGTCGAACGACAGCACCGGAGAGAGGCCGCGATCGGTGGCATCGCCGATGCGGGCGCGCTCCTGGTCGGCCGCGAGCGGCTCGTCGCGCATCCGCTGCATCGCGTGGGTCAACGCCGACCACTCGCGATGCAGCTCGTCGCGCGCCTCGTCGAGCAGCACCGCGCCGTGGCGCAGGATGCGGATGCGGTCGTGCGCTGCCACGACCGCGATCGCGTGCGCCTCGAGGCCCGCGGTGCGGGCCTCCGAGACCGAGCGCGCGGCGTCGGACGCGGGCACTTGCACGACCGCGCCGATCTCCTCGGCGAACAGCACGGCGAGCGGGTCGCCCGTCACCTCGTCCAGCCGCACGTCGAGCCCCGCACGCGAAGCGAACGCCATCTCGGCGAGCGTCGCGAACAGCCCGCCGTCGGCGACGTCGTGATACGCGAGCAACGCGCCGCGCCCGCGCAACTCGCGCACGATCCCGACGAGCGCCGCAAGTGCCTGCGGCGTCACATCGGGTGCGTCGTCGCCCAGTTGCCCGTGGACTTGCGCCAGCGCGCTCGCGCCGAGTCGGCGGCGGCCGGGCATCGCCTGCATCCAGACGAGGACGGTCGCCGCGTCGCGAACCAGCAGCGGCGTCGCGGTGCGCCGCGCGTCGCCGACCGGCGCGAACGCCGTGACGATCAGCGACACCGGCGCGGTCACCGACTTCCGTGCGTCGCCCTCGAGCCACGCGGTGCGCATCGACATCGAGTCCTTGCCGACCGGGATCGAGACGCCCAGCGCGATGCAGAACTCGGACACCGCGCGCACGGTGTCGACCAGCACCGCGTCCTCGCCCGGATGGCCGGCAGGCGCCATCCAGTTCGCGGAGAGTTTCACGCGATCGAGCGCGACGACGTCGGCGGCTGCCAGGTTGGTGATCGCCTCGGCGACCGCCATGCGGCCCGACGCGGGGCCGTCGATCAGCGCGAGCGGCGTGCGCTCGCCCATCGCCATCGCCTCGCCGGCGTGGCCGGTGAAGTCCATCAGCGTCACCGCGACGTCGGCCACCGGCACCTGCCACGGTCCGACCATCGGGTCGCGCGAGCACAGTCCGCCGACCGTGCGATCGCCGATCGTGATCAGGAACGTCTTGTCCGCCACCGCCGGGAAGCGCAGCACGCGGCGCGCCGCTTCGGCGACCGCAATGCCGGACGGGTCGAACGCCGGGAGCCGTCGCGCGACGCGCCGGACGTCGCGGGTCATCTTCGGCGGCTTCCCGAGGATAACGTCGAGCGGGACGTCGACCGGCCGGTTGGAGAATCGCGGGTCCTCGACGACGAGCCGACCGTCGCCACGCGCGCGGCCTACGACCGCGTACGGACATCGCTCGCGGCGGCAGATCGCGTCGAAGCGCGCGAGGTCGTCGGGCGCGATCGCGAGCACGTAGCGCTCCTGCGCCTCGTTGCACCAGATCTCGCGCGGCGACATGCCCGACTCGCCGGAGGGCACCGCACGCAGGTCGAACGTGCCGCCGGCGCCGCCTCCGTGGACCAGCTCGGGCAGCGCGTTCGAGAGTCCGCCTGCGCCGACGTCGTGGATCGACAGGATGGGATTCGCGTCGCCCAATTGCCAGCAGCGGTCGATCACCTCCTGCGCGCGCCGCTCGATCTCGGCGTTGCCGCGCTGCACCGAGTCGAAGTCGAGGTCCGCGGTGTTCGAGCCGGTCGCCATCGACGACGCCGCGCCGCCGCCAAGCCCGATCAGGAGGCCCGGTCCGCCGAGCTGGACGATCAGCGTACCGTCGGCCAGCGCATGCTTGTCCGTGTGGCGCGCATCGATGTTGCCGACGCCGCCCGCGATCATGATCGGCTTGTGGTAGCCGCGCACCTCGCCGTCGACCGGCTGCTCGAACGTGCGGAAGTAGCCGCCGAGGTTGGGACGGCCGAACTCGTTGTTGAACGACGCGGCGCCGATCGGCCCTTCGAGCATGATGGCGAGCGGCGAGGCGATGCGTCCCGGCTTGTCGAGCGGCGCCTCCCACGGCTCGACCTGTCCCGGCACGCGAAGGTGCGACACCGTGTAGCCGACCAGCCCCGCCTTGGGCTTCGCGCCGATGCCGGTCGCGCCCTCGTCGCGGATCTCGCCGCCCGACCCGGTCGCGGCGCCGGGGAACGGCGCGATCGCGGTCGGGTGGTTGTGGGTCTCGACCTTCATCAGCGTGTGCGTGAGCGCGTCGTGCGCACCGTATCGGCCGTCGCCGTCAGGATGGAAGCGCGCGATGCGCGCGCCCTCCATCACCGCGGCGTTGTCCGAGTACGCGATGACCGTGCCCTGCGGATGCGCCGCGTGCGTGTCGCGGATCATCCCGAACAGGCTCTTCGGCTGCGGAACGCCGTCGACGATCCAGCTCGCGTTGAAGATCTTGTGCCGGCAGTGCTCCGAGTTCGCCTGCGCGAACATCATGAGCTCGACGTCGGTCGGGTCGCGGCCGAGCGCGCGGAACGAGGCGTCGAGGTAGTCGATCTCGTCGTCGGCGAGCGCCAGCCCCAGTTCCGCGTTCGCGCGCACCGGTGCCGACCGTCCTTCGCCGAGGAGCGGCACCGTCGCGAGCGGACGCGGCTCGACGTGGGCGAACAGCACGTGCGCGTCGCCGGGACCGTCGAGGACCGCCTCGGTCATCCGGTCGCAGACGAGCGCCACGAGCGCCGATCGGTCGTGAAGACCGAGCGTGCGGCCGGACTTCGTCGTCACGTGCCAGTCGATGCCGCGCTCGATGCGGCGAACCGCGTCGAGACCGCAATTGCGGGCAATGTCGGTCGCCTTCGACGACCACGGCGAGATCGTGCCGGGACGCGGCACGACGACGAACGCGGGCACGCCCGTCGAGGGCTGTTCGTCGGCCGGCCCGTAGGTCAGCAGCCGGTCGAGGACGGTGCGCGCTTCGGGGGCGAGCGGCCGGTCGAGCTCGACGTAGTGGCGCCACGTGGCCGCGAGCGCGACGACGTCGGTCGCCGGCCGCGCGGCGCGCAGGCTGTCGAGGAGCTTGGCGAGACGGAACGACGAGGCGGCCGATCGGCCGGGGAGCGCGAGGATATCGGCCATCGCGAAGGGCGGACGCGGAAAGCCGGATTCTACACCGCAGCCGCCTCCGCCTCCGCGCTCACTCGAGCTTCCCGACCTTCTTCACGATCTCCGCCATCTTCGCCGCGTCGGCGTCGACGTAGCGCTGGAACTCGGGGGCGTCCATGTACAGGATCGGGCTTCCGGCCGTGTTGAGCACCTGCCTGACGCGCTCGTCGTTCGCCGCCGCCTTCGCGGCTTCGCGCAGCCGCGCGACCACCGGTTCCGGCGTGCCCGCGGGCACGAAGATGCCCGACCATTGCGCGTACTCGACCGGCACGCCCAGTTCCCTGAGACTGGGCACGTCGGGGAGCGCCGCGAGCCGTCCCTCGCCCCAGTGCGCGAGCACGCGCACCTTGCCCCCCTTGACGTGCTGGACGATCGACGCCGGACCCGTCGACAGCGCGTCGACCTGGCCGCCGAGAAGCCCGACGATCGCGGGGCCCGCGCCCGTGTACGGAACGTGCGTCATCTGCACGCCTTGAGAGAGGGCGAGCATCGCCATCGGCATGTGCATCGTG
>JAKLIE010000126.1 GCA_022709775.1 Pseudomonadota bacterium | reverse complement strand
CGGGCCGTCAGTTCGCCCGGTTGCTCACCTCGATCAGGTTTCCGTCCGGGTCGCGCAGGTACACCGACCGGATCGGCCCCGTCGCGCCTGTCCGCAACACCGGCCCGTCCTCGATCGGGACGCCGCAGGCGCGCAGGTGCGCGATCACGGCGTCCAGCGGAACGTCCGTCAGGAAGCAGAGGTCGGCCGACCCGCGGGTCGGCGCGGCGGCGTGCGGCACGAACTCGCGGCCGGCCGCGTGCAGGTTGAGCTTCTGCGCGCCGAACGCGAGCGCCTTGCGCCCTGCGCCGAACGTGACCTCCTCCATTCCCAGGACGCGGACGTAGAACGCGACCGTCGCGTCGACGTCGGCGACGGTGAGCACGAGGTGGTCGATCGAAGCGAGGCGCATGGATGCCTCACCGATGCTCGCTCGACCAGTGTTCGTCGTCGAGCTTCCACGCCCCGCCTTCGCGGACCATCTCGATGCGGCCCGACCACTTGACGTGCGACGCATCGCGGGCGACCGCGCCGAGCGCGCCGCGGTCGCCCGCGACTGCCTGCGCCTGGATCGTGACGGGGGAGGGCGGAAACCGCCTGAACCTCTGGAACCATTCGTCGCGCTCGGCGGACGGCATGCCGGCGACGACGCGCCGGTAGTTGGCGGAGAGCTGCGGAAGCACCGCATCAGCCTTCGTCGCCTTGCCCGCGGAGGCCCGCAGGTCGAGATAGGCTCGCGCGGCGGGCCCGGGACCGCCCTGGGCGTGCACGGACGCGGTGAGCGTCGCCGCGAGCGCGAATGTCACGGCGGCGAGCGCTCGTGCTGCGGATCGGGCGGGGCGGGGCGTCATCGTGGCGGATTCGCGCGGCGCACGGGCCGTGCGCGACCGATCATACGACGATGCGTCGCGGTCGGCGAGCCCGCGACCGCGGCCCTCCTCCGGCGTCACGCGGCGACCGCTTCTTCCTCGCGGGGCTAGGCGCGCGCGGACGGGTCGCCGGCCGGCTCGCGGTCGAGACCGAGCGCGACGTAGAGCCGGTCGAACTCGTCCTCGCACCTCACCGGGACGAGCGCGCCGCGGGTCGTGATGTCGGTGTGCGGGTGGCCGATCGGCACCGCGCGGCACAGCGTCCCGCTCGGGAGGAGGCGCGGCCCGTCGAGCCTCCAGCCGAGCGTGAACGCCGCGGCGAAGTCGGTGGTCGCCTCGAATGCGTCGATGCGCCTGCCGTCGAAGATCATCGCGTGGAACGGCGCCGGTTCGACGCGCTGCTGCGCGACGTAGTGACCGGGCGAGCGCGCCGCGAAGCACATCAGTTGCGGCCAGAGCCGCGACCAGCTCGCGGCGTCGATGCGGCCTTCGCGGTCCACGCCGATCGCGAGCCCGGCAGCGCGCGCGATGTCGGCGATCGTCGTTCGCACCAGCGCGGCGGCGCCGTCGCGCGGCTCGACGCTCGGCAGGCGTTGCGTCGGCCACGACGGCTTGGCGCCGACGATCACCGAGCTGCCGCCACAGCCGAACCGCGCCTTGACGACCCAGCGTTCGCGCTCCTCGCAGAGCTTCGCGACGGTCGTCTCGTCGCCGCCGATCGCGAACGCCAGCGGTGCGGCCTGCTGCAGGACCGCGGCGTCGGCGGCGGAGAGGTCGAGCGTCCGGCGCGGCGCGTGCGCGTTCGCCTTGTCGACGACGTGCGCCTTGTCGTTCTCAATCAGCTCCCGGACGGGCCACGCGCCGATGCCGAGCACCCGTCCCTCGAGGAACGCGCGGGCGAGCGCGCGCGTCTTCGCATCGTCGCCGTCGACCGCGGCCGCAACGTGGTCCATCGAGTCGGTGACGTAGAGGTCGCTCCACACCGCGTACGAGTCGGCATCATCGGCGCCGCGGCGCTTCACGAGCGCCATCTCCCGGTCGCGCACGCGGAGCGTTCTGCCGAGCTCGAGGTCGTCGAAGCCCACGAAGTAGTCCGCGGCCACGCCGTAGCGGCGCTTCACCCCCGCCGCGATCCGCGGGCCTTCGACGTCGTTCACCACGCGGCCCGGGTACGGCCCGCTCACGAACGCGAGCGGCACGTGGCCGCTCGGGAACGCATGCGCGAAGCGCCTTTGCGTCATGCGGCCGCCGCACCCCGCATCTTGTGGTCGACGGCGGTCGTGCCGGGGAAGCGCCGCAGGGAACGAGCGCTGGTCCGGCGACCCGATCGCCCGGCGCAGGCGGTCAGTCGGGCGGATAGCGGTCCAGCCACCACGCCGAGGCATCGGTCGCGGGCTGGAACTGACCGATCGGCCAGTCCGGGAACGTGGCGAGGTCGTCGGCGAGCGTCGCGATCGCGTCGACGAGCTCGAGCCCGTTGGTGAAGCGCGTCGGGATCGCCTCGATGCCGTGATGCGTGCCCAGCAGGCTGCCCGCGATCGCGCCGGTCGTGTCGCTGTCCCCGTCGTGGTTGACGGCGAGTCTCACGCCCGCGTCGAAGTCGGTTGCGGCGAGCGTGCAGTAGACGGCGATCGCGACCGCTTCCTCGGCGACCCAGCCTTCGCCCAGCCGCGCTACGAGGTCGGCCGTCGGCGTGCCGGATGCGGCGAGCTTCCGCGCGTGCTCGAGGGCCGCCATCGTCTCCGCGTGGCCGGGACGTCGCACGAGGATCGCCGTCGCCCGGTCGAGCGCTTCGCGCAACGGCAACTCGAGCGCGAGCAGCGCGACGAGCGCCGCGACGAATCCGGCGGCGAGCTGGCCGGTCGGATGGCCGTGCGTGAGCGCGGCGGTCTCGGCGCCGAGTTCGAGCGCGTGCTTGGCGACGCGGTCCGGCGACATGCCCTCGTCCAGCCGCGCGCACCAGAGGCCGACCGGCGCGACGCGCATCGCTCCGCCGCAGCCCTTGCTCGTGTTGCGCGGGCGCTCGCCGTACGACGCGCGGCCGCGCAGTGCGTCGATCACGGTGACGCCCGGCACGCGCGAGGCGAACAGCGCCTTCTCGCGCATCAGCCAGCCGTCGAGCGAGGGCGCGATCGCCGAGGATTCGCCCTGCGTGTGCAGCCAGCGAAGGTAGGCGTGGCCGACCACCGACGGGACCTCCACCGTGCCCGTCACGGCGCCGCGGGCATAGGCGCGCAGCAGCCCCTCGGCCGTGAACATCGCCATCTGCGTGTCGTCGGTGATCGCACCGTACCGGCCGAACGCCGGCTGGTAGCCGTGAACCCCTCCGGCACCGATCTCCGTGCGAATCTCGGCGAGCGACATGAATTCCACGGGCGCGCCCAACGCGTCGCCGACGGCGCCGCCGATCATGCATCCGCGCCAGCGACGGCGGCGCGCGGGCGTGGGCTTCGGCCGGTGGAGACGGGTGGCGGTGTCCCGTGTGCCCGTTCCGGGAACGACGGTCGTGGCGGCACTGTCGGCGGGGGGCGGGGTCTGCTTCATCACGGCGGTTGCGGGGCGATGCCCGTTCGCGCCATCGTAGACCAGCCCATCGCGGGCGGCCAGCGGCCGGCCACGCCCGTCCGCGGGCGGCGCCGATCCGCGACGCCCTTCAGGCGAGGCGCGGCGATGCGGCGACGGCCCCGTCGTGCGCCAGCTCCCACGCGTCGATCAGCGCGACGAGTTCGTCGAATCGGCGTGCGTCCGGCGAGTCAGGGTCGCAAAGCATCAGCTCGTCGAGCTCGTCCAGCGCCGCTGCGTAGTCGCGCTCGGTCGAGATCGTCCTGGGGTAGAGCGAATGGTCCATCGTCGTCTCCTGGCGGAAACCGGCCGCGGGACTCCGGAGGGGAATGCCAGGGGAGGAGGGCACCCCCGTCCGGAGCCGCGGACGATTCGTGGATCTTCCGCCAGGAGCGGCGGCGTCGCCTTCGACCCTTCGGCCGAGGCGGCGCGCCCGCGCCGGAAAAAAAGAACGGGCAAGCTGCCTTGCCCGCGAAGCCCGCCCTGCGGACGGGCGCCACCCCGGCCCGGGGGGCGGACCGGAGTGGAGAGGGGTGCGCGCGCGCCCGAGCTTCGCGACCGACCCATCCAGTGGGGTCGGGAGCGTCGCCGCCGTTCGCACGCGCATGGACCGGAATGCCGATGCTATCGACCGACCAACGCATCATCGGCGATCGCCCCGGCGCGCCGCCATCGGCGCGCGGCGCGGGCGCGTGTCGGACGGACACCGACGCGGGCGCGGCTCCGGATCGCGGCGTCGGACGTCCGGCGACACGGCGCGGGCCCGGTCGCCTATCCCGGCGCTCGCCGCGCTCCGGGACAATCCGTCGACGGCGCCGCCCTGCGACGCGCGGCCCGCCACGAGAGGACATGCCCATGCTCACGCTCGACGAAGCACGCGCGCGCCACGACGCGACAGCCTTCCTGCACACGGCCGCGATCGACGCGTGCCGACGCGCCGTCGACGCGTGCGCCCGCCGGATGCTGGCGTCGACGGGAGGCGCCGAGGGCATCGACGACCGGATGCGCCTTGCGATGGACGGCGTGGAGGTGCTCGGCGCGACGGCGGGCGTGCTCGCGCGCTCGAGCCCGCACTCGACGTCCGCGCTCGCGCTCGCGGAAGCCGTCGCCGAGGGCTGCGCGATCGCGTTCGATCGGGATGGCGACGAGGACGGGACGGCGGGCGTGTGCCGCGAATGCGCGCGGGCCTGCCGCACGCTGCGGACGTCGGTGGCGCCGGCGCGCCTGCGCTGCGCGGCCGGCTGAGCCGCGCGTCAGTCCGCGGGCGGCGCGTCCTTCGCCTGTGGGGCGGCGCCCGTCGCGGCGGGAACGCGCGTCGCGTCGCTGGACGACGCCGCGAGCGCGCTCTTGCGCTCGTCGCGGTCGTGGTGCGCGAGCGCCACGAGCGACGAGGTCGCGAGCACGGCCAGCATCAGCGCACCGAACGGGAACGCGTCGAGGGTGCCGGTCTCCGCCGCGGTCAGGAAGAGCAGGACCGTGATGAGCCCGCGCGGCGCGATCCACGTGAGCGAAGCGGCGTCGTCGACGCGGAGCGCGCGCAGCGCCAGGCGCCGCGAGACGAAGACGAACCCGATGCAGGCCGCGGCGATGCCCCACGCCAGCGGCTCGAGCAGGGCGGTCACGTCGGTCCAATAGCCGAGCAGCAGGAAGAAGAGCGACTTGGTGGCGAACGTGAGCTCGGCGACGACACCCTTGAACTCGCGCACCGTCCGCTGGTAGTCCGGGCTGTGCAGCCGCTTCAGGCGCGGCCAGCGGTCGAGCAGGTGCGGGTTGCCGATCACCAGCCCGGCGACGAGGACGAACACCAGCGGCGAAAGGTGCATGGCCTTGCCGATCGCGTAGAGGCACACGAGGCCGGCGAGCATGGGCAGGAAGCGCACGTGCCCATCGGCCTTGTTGACGATCGCGTAGAGGCCCAGCGACGCGGCGAGCGCGACGGCGATCGACAGCGCGCCCCCGCCGAACAGCTCGAGCGCGAACGTTCCGGGATTCCCCTCCGAGATCAGCACCGCGAAGAAGACCAGCACGCCGACGATGTCCGAGAGCGAGCTCTCGTAGATCACGAACGCGCGCGGCGCATCGGCGAGCCCCGTCGCGCTCGGGATCGCGACCGCCGACGAGATCACCGCGAACGGGATCGCCGCGAGCACGGAGAGGTAGGGCGCATAGCCCAGGACGAAGTGGAACAGCGCGGCGAACGCGATCGTGCACAGCACGACGCCGGCGACCGCGGAGATCCCGGCCTTGACGATCATCGGCGCGCGGTCCGCGCTCACCTCGAGGTCCAGCGCGCCCTCGAGGACGATCAGGATGAGCCCCACCGTCCCGACGATCGGCACGATCAGGTCGACGCCCTCCAGAACGACGTCCATGCGGTCGAGCGCGTGGCGCGCGACGAGCCCGGTCACGATCAGCAGCACGACCGACGGCAGCCGGTAGCGCCGGCCGAGGATGTCGAGCAGATAGGCGAACAGCAGGAGTGCCGAGGCGGCGAGGATGGCGGTGTTGGTCACGGGCGGGCTCGGGGTCGGGTCGGGGATCGGGACGAGGGAACCGCCGCCCCGCGGCTCGGGCGGCGCTATGCTAACCGCCGCCGCGGAACTTCGCGGCGCCATCGGCGCTCTTATCGAGTCCATGAGCACCCGCTTCCGCCCCGGGCGCCGCTTCGGCGCCGCGATCCTCTCGCTGGTCGTGCTCCTCGGCGCCGGCTGCGCCGCGCTGGTCACGCAGGAGCGGGAG
>JAKLIE010000125.1 GCA_022709775.1 Pseudomonadota bacterium | reverse complement strand
GAAGCCCGTGCACTGGACCGGCGAGCCGCACGCGGTGATCAACCTCAAGCTCGACTTCGACGGAGGCATCACCGTGCTCACCGGAGCGTCCGACATCGGGCAGGGCAGCTCGACGCTGATCTCGCAAGCGGTGGCCGAGGTGCTGCACCTGCCGATGTCGCGGCTCACGGTGTTCGCGAACGACAGCGTCGTGACGCCGAAGGACAACGGCTCGTACAGCTCGCGCGTCTCGTTCATGGTCGGCAACGCGGCGATCCGCGCCGCCGACGAGATGAAGCGCGTGCTCGTCGCCGCGGCGGCGAGACGGCTCGAGGTGAGCCCGGACGACATCGAGTGGGACGGCGAGCGCTGCCGCGTGGTCGGCACCGACCGCGAGCTGGGGTATCGCGACGTGGTCACCGAGGCCCTGCGCGACGCCGGGACGATCACCGTCAAGGGAACGTGGTCGACGCCGCCCGAGACGCAGGGCGGATCGTTCCGCGGCGCGGCCGTGGGGACGTCGGCGGGATTCTCGTACGCCGCGGAGGTCGTCGAGGTCGAGGTCGACGAGGACACCGGGATGGTGCGGGTCCTGCAGGTCTGGGTCGCGCACGACTGCGGACGCGCGATCAACCCGCTCGCGGTCGAGGGACAGGTGCAGGGCTCGGTCTGGATGGGAATGGGGCAGGCGCTCTGCGAGGAAACGCAGTACCTCGACGGCCTGCACGTGCGGGCGAACCTGCTCGACTACCGGATGCCGACGATCGTCGAGTCGCCTCCGATCGACACGTCGATCGTCGAGGCGCCCGACCCGAACGGCCCGTTCGGCGCGAAGGAGGCGGGCGAGGGATCGCTCTCGGCGTTCCTGCCGGCGCTCACCAACGCCATCGCGGACGCGATCGGGCTGCGGCTCGACGAGTTGCCCGCGTCGCCCGACCGCGTGCTCGAGGCGATCGTCGCGCGGCGGCGCGCGGAGCGGGTGCGCCGCGCCGCGAAGCCGGCGGTCCAGGAGGCCGACTGAGATGGAACGCCTGCCCGCCTTCGAACTGAAGCGACCCGCGTCGCTCGCACAGGCGATCGAATGGCTCGCGGCGACCCCCGAGGCCCGCGCGATCGCCGGGGGCACCGACCTGGTGCCCAACCTGCGCGACGGCATCGGCGCGCCGCCGGTGCTCGTCGACCTGTCGCGCGTGCCGGGCTTCGACGTGCTCGAGGTCCGCACCGCGGGCGCGCGAATCGGCGCGGGCGTCACGCTCGCCCGCCTCGCGTCGGATGCGGGCGTCGCCGCGGCCTTGCCCGCGGTGTCCGCGGCCGCGGCATCGATCGCGGGCCCCGGCCACCGCAGCGTCGCGACCGTCGGCGGCAACCTGTGCGTCGACACGCGCTGCGTCTATTACAACCAGAGCGAGTGGTGGCGGAAGTCGAACGGTTACTGCCTCAAGCACCGGGGAGACACCTGCCACGTCGCGCCCACCGGCACGCGCTGCCACGCCGCGTACCAGGGGGATCTCGCGCCCGCGCTCATCGCGTGCGGCGCATCGGTCGAGCTCGCAGGGACGCGCGGCACGCGGACGATCGCGCTCGAGGACCTCTACCGCGACGACGGACGGGCCCATCTGGCGCTGGAGCCGGGCGAACTGGTGGTGGCGGTGGTCGTCCCCGCGCAGCCCCGCGGCGCCGTGAGCGCCTACCGCAAGGCGCGTGCGCGCGGGGCGATCGATTTCCCGCTCGCGGGCGTGGCCGTCCGTCTCGCGATCGGCGCGGGAGGCATCGCCGCGATCGACGTGGCGCTGACCGGCACGAACTCGCGGCCGTTCCGCCTGGCCGGCACCGACGCGTGGGTCGGCCGCGCCGTCGACGACGCGCTCCTCGCCGAGATCGGCAAGGCGGTGCAGAAGCAGGTGTCGCCGATGCGCACCACCGTGACCCAGTCGAACTGGCGGCGGCAGGTCGCGTCGGTCGAGGCGCAGCGCCTCGTGCGCGAGCTGGCGAAGGCATCGGCATGAACGCCTTCGGAGCGTCCTCCCGACGATGGGTTGCCGCGGATGGCGCGCATCTGGACGTCCGCGGGATGAGCCCCCCCGGGCCGATGGTGGCGATCCTGTCGACCATCGACGGCGACGCCGCGGGAGACGCGTTCACGGTGCACCTCGAGCGCGACCCGGTGTTCCTGTACCCGGAACTCGCCGAGCGCGGATGGATCGCGACGCCGGTCGCCGCCGATCCGGGCGAAGTGCGGCTGAGGATCGAGCGGGCACGGTGATGGCCGTGGCAGCGACCTTCCTCGCCGGTGCAGGCAGCCGGCTGCTCCCGCCTTCGATCCCGTTCCGGTTCTTCGGCGCCGCGGTGGCGTTCCATGTCGTCGCGTGGCTCGCCGCGATGGCGGGTGCCGAGCAGGTGCCCGCGTTCGCCGGCGGTCTGGGCTGGCCGCTCGCGGCACTCCATGCGGTGACGCTGGGCGTGCTGGCGATGACCGCGATCGGCGCGAGCCTGCAGCTCTTTCCGGTGGCGACGCGCCGCCCGATCGCACACGCCAGGCTCGCCGCGTCGGTATTCTGGACCTACGTCCCCGGCGTTGCCGCGGTCGTCGCCGGCATGGGACTGCCCTCGCCGACGCTTCTCGGCGCGGGGGCGATCGCCGTCGCGGGCTCGCTGGTCGTGTACGTCGTGCTGTTCGGGGTCAACCTGTCGGGGGCGAAGGGAATGCCGCTCGTCGTCGCGCATGGCGTGGTCGCGGCGCTGTCGCTGGCCGCGACGCTCGTCACCGCGCTCGCGATCGTCGCCGCGTACACGGTCGGCGCGCCCGTGGATCGCGCGACGATGGTCGCGCTGCACCTCGCGCTCGCCGGCTACGGGTTCATGGGCATGCTCGCGCTGGGCCTCTCGTACGTGCTCGTGCCGATGTTCGCGCTCGCCGAGTCGCCCCCGGCCCACCGCGCGTGGGCGTCGTTCGCGCTCGCCACCGGAGCGCTAGCGCTCTCGGTGGCCGCCGCGCTCGGCGCGCTGCCGGGCGTGCTCGGCGTCGCGGCGGCGGGATTCGGCGCGGTCGCCGCGATCCTGCACGTGCAGCTGATGCGCGAGACGACGATGCGCGGGCTGCGCCGGGAGCTCGGGATCGGATTCCGGCTGGCGCGGATCGGCTGGGGTGCGCTCGTCGCGAGCCTCGTGCTCGCGCTCGGGGTGGCGCTCGAGGTACCGTGGCCGCGCCTGCCGACCCTGTTCGGGGCCACGCTGATCGCGGGCTGGCTGCTCTCGTTCGTGCTCGGCATCCTGCAGCGCATCGTCCCGTTCCTCGCGTCCATGCACGCGGCGCGCGGCAGGCGTCGGCCGCCGACGCCGTCGTCGCTCACGGCCGAGCAGCCGCTGCGAGCGCACTTCTGGCTGCACGCGGCCGCCCTCGCGCTTCTCGCGGCGGGGATCCTGGCGGGCAGCGGGGCGCTCGTGCTGGCCGCCGCTGCCGCCGGGACCGTGGGGGCGCTCGCTTACGCGGCATTCTTCGCCACGGCCGTGCGAAGGATGACCGCCCCGGTCATTGACGCCGGCCGGTTAAACCGGTAAAAGAGTACCAGAATACCATAATCGACGGACGCCCGCGTCCGGCACCTTCGAGACCCCGATGGACTACCGACGCCAGACCCCCCAGGCCCTCGACGCCGAGCACCGCGCGTCGCTCGGCCTTTACGGCAAGCTCGAGCAGGCGCTCGTCGCGCGCGATCGCGAGGGGCTCGTCCGGCTCGCCGGGCCGCTCGCGCGGCACCTCGAGGCCGAGGTGACCCATCATTTCGACTTCGAGGAGCGGGAGCTCTTCCCGCGCCTCTCCGAGGCGGGCGAAGGCGACATCGCGGAGCTCCTGGCCGAGGAGCACGCCGCGATACGCGAGGTCGCCGTCGCGCTCCTGCCGCTCGTCGAGGCCGGGCCGGCGACGCTCGACGCGGCGCAGGCGGGCGACTTCCGCCGGCTCGCGCTCGAACTGGTCGAGCGTCAGGTCGCCCACATCCAGAAGGAATCGATGGCGCTGCTCCCGATGCTCGACGACCTGCTCGACGACGAGGCCGATCGCGAGCTCTCGTTCGCCTACACGTCCGCCTGATCCGCACGGATCGCCCTGGAGGTCCCGATGGACACCTTCGCACCGCTCCACGCCGCCAACGCCCGCCGCCTGTCCCGGGACGACCTCGATGCGGTCGTCTCCATCGACGCCCGTCTCGAGGGTCACACGCGGCGAACGTACTTCGAGCGCCGCCTCGCCGCGGCGTTCCGCGAGCCCGACCTCCACATCCAGGTCGCGGTCGACGACGACGACGGCCTCGCGGGATACATGCTCGGTCGCGTGATGGAGGGCGAGTTCGGCCGGGTGGCGCCGTCGGTCCGCCTGGAAACGCTGGGCGTGCGCCCCGACGCGAAAGGACGCAACGTGGGCGGGCGCCTGCTGGACGCGCTCTCGGCGGTCGCCGTCAAGCGCGGCATCCGCGAGCTCCGGACGGCCGCGCGCTGGAACAACCACGCGATGCTGCGCTGGTTCGGCGAGCACGGCTTCGTCCTCGCGCCCAATCACGTCGTCGAGCGTGCGATCGACGCGACGGCGATCGAGGCGCCGGTCGACGCGCCGGTTTCGGTCGAGTCCGGGCGCGGTCCCGGCTTCGAGATCGACTACGGCGCGCCCGGGGACAACGACTACGAGCGCCTCGCGCGCGACACCTGCGACGTGCGCGCCATGTCGACCGCCGACCTCGCCGAGATCGTGCGCATCGACCGCGGGCTCACGGGGCACGACCGCTCGGCGTACATCGGACGCAAGCTCGCCGAGGCGATGACCGAGAGCGGCGTGCGCGTGTCCCTCGCGGCGCGCCTGGACGGCGCCGTCGTCGGTTTCGTCATGGCGCGCGCGGACCTCGGCGACTTCGGCCGCACCGACCCGACCGCGGTGCTCGATACGATCGGCGTCGACCGCGAATACGAGCACCAGGGAATCGGCCACGCGCTCCTGTCACAGCTGTTCCTGAATCTCGCGGCACTGCGCATCGACCGCGTGGAGACCGTCGTGGCTCCGCGGGACCTTGCGCTGCTCGGCTTCCTGTACGACGTCGGCTTCGAGCCGTCGCAGCGCATCCCGTTCGTCCGCGCACTCGGGTGACTTCCGGCGCGCGCGGCGCGCTGCGCGCCGGGGTGGGGGACCGATGAGCATCGCCGGACTTCCCCGCCTTCGCAGGGTCTTCCGCGGAGAGGCATGGCGGTGAACGACCTCCCTCCGCGCGCGCGCCTCCCGCTGCTCGCCCTCGGTTTCGTCGCTCTCCTCGCGGGCGTCTTCGCCGGGCTCGCCCGCCTCGGCGTGGCGGTCGACGCGAAGGCGGCGTCGCTCGCCGCCTTCCACGGACCTCTGATGGTCGCCGGCTTCTTCGGAGTCGTGATCGCGCTCGAGCGCGCGGTGGCGGCGGCGAAGCTGTGGGCCTACGCCGCGCCGCTCGCGTGCGGCCTCGCCGGGATCGCGCTCTTCGCGGGGGAGCCCGCGGCCGCGGCCGGGCTGGCGACGCTCGGCGCCGCGGTCCTGACGTTCGCATCGCTGCGCTTCGTCGCGATGCAGCCGGAAATACACACTATGACGATCGCGGCGGGCGCGGTGGCGCTCACCGCCGGCAACCTGGTCTGGTACGCGACCGGGCGGCCGTCGGCCGCGGTGCCTGCATGGGCCGCCTTTCTCGTGCTCACGATCGCCGGCGAGCGGCTCGAGCTCTCGCGCTTCCTGCCGCGCTCGACGCCGGTGCGGGTGTCGTTCGTCGCGATCGCGTTGGCGTTGGGCGCCGGCGCGGTGGTCGCATCCGACCCGCTCGGCGCCCGCGCCTTCGGTGCGGCGCTCCTCGCGCTCGCCGCGTGGCTCGCGCTCAACGACCTCGCCCGCCGCACCGTCCGCGACTCGGGGCTGACGCGCTTCACGGCCGTGTGCCTGCTCTCGGGCTACGTGTGGCTCGCGATCGCCGGTGCGACGATCGCGGCGTCGGGCCTCGAGCCGGGGACGCCGGCCTACGACGCGGCGCTGCACGCGCTCTTCCTCGGCTTCGTCTTCGCCATGGTGTTCGGTCACGCGGCCATCATCTTACCGGCGGTGCTTCGCGTGAAAGTGCCTTACGCGCCCGTGTTCTACCTGCCGCTCGCGCTGCTGCATGCGAGCGTCGCATGGCGCCTCGCGGGTGACGCAGTCGGCTCGATGCAGGTGCTCCGGGCG
>JAKLIE010000124.1 GCA_022709775.1 Pseudomonadota bacterium | reverse complement strand
GGATCGTAGCGGCCGTGCACGGTGAACCGCGCGTCGTCGCTCTGCCACGCCGCGTGCTGGCGGTCGAGGTAGCCGATCAGCACGAAGCGGACGTTCGAGCCGCGCTCGCGCGCGAGCTCGACCAGGCGCTCGATGCGCCGCGCGCCCTTGTCGGGGCCGACCGCGCCGAGCACCGCGACGGTGGGCACGCCGTCGTCGGGAAGCAGGACGGCCGTTCGCGTGCCGGCGTGCCTGGCCGCCGCCTCGGGAATGCCGTGCGGGACGACCCGCACCCGTGCCGACGGGTAGTAGCGCGCGAGCGTGTCGGCCGCCCAGCGCGAGGGGGCGATCAGGAACGACGCACGCTCGACGAGCGTCCGATGCGCCTCGCGCCATGCGACGATGTCGACGCCGGCGAAGGCCGGCTGCGCCGCGAGGCACGCGCCGCACGCCGCCGGATCGGTCTGCGCGCCGCAGTACATCCCGTCGGGCCCGAGGAACGTGATCGTCGGGCACCCGGCGTTGACGTCGTGCACCGTGTAGCCGAACGGCAGGTCGAGCGCGGCGAGCGCGGTCAGCAGGCCGTCGCGGCACGCGGAGACGTTGTGCACGTGGACGAGCCTCACGCCGAGCGTCGCGCACAGGCCGCCGAGGAAGTCGCCCCAGGGCTCGTCGGGGAGGCGGTCGAGGTCGAACGCGATGGTCCCGCCATCCGGCCGGTGCGCCTCGATGCGCCAGCGATCGCCCACCGCGACGGCGATCGCGTGGCGCCAGCGCCCTCGCGTGGCCGCGACCAGCGCGCGCACGTGCGTCTCCGTTCCGCCGCCCTGATGGTGCAGCACGTGCAGCACGCCGCCCGCGCGCCCGGCGTCGAACGCGAGCGTCGCCGCGTCGCGCAGCGGCGCGAGCGGGTCCGCCGCGACGTAGTCGTGCACGAGCGACAGGTACCCCGGATGGCGCGCGAGCAGGACCCCGGTGTTCTTCGGCACTAGCGCGTCCTTCTGCTTCTCGAACGAGCGCCCTCCCGTGTGCAGCACCAGCGCGTCGTCGGCCAGCACGTTGCGCCAGCCGGCGGCGGCGGCGCGCATGCACAGGTCGTTCTCCTCCCCGTAGCCCGCGCCGAACGCGGGATCGAAGCCGCCGATCGCGTCGAGCATCGCGCGGCGCACGAAGAAGCAGAATCCGACGCCGGTCGGCAGGTCGGGATAGCTCGGCACCGCCGCGCGCGCGAACGCGCGGGCGAGCGGCGCCGGATCGGCGCCGTCGGGCCACACGTTGTTCACGCAGAAGCGCGGATACGACAGGATCTCGGCATTGTTCGACCACGGCGTGATCGTGCCGATCGAGGGATCGGACGCCGCGCAGCGCAGCAGCGCCTCGAGCCAGCCGTCGGTCACGATCGTGTCGCTGTTGAGCAGCACGACGTCGCGGCGCGAAAGCCCCATCCCGCGGTTGGCGGTCCCGGTGAATCCCAGGTTGCGGACGTTGCGCAGCAGCTCGACGTGCCCGTGCCCCGCGCGCGCGATCTCGTCGAAGACGCGCGCGACGCCCGGGTCGGGCGACGCGTCGTCGATCAGCACGAGCCGGTAGCCGGGGCCCGTGTGCGCGAGGACGCTCTCGACGCAGCGGCGCACGTCGTCCGGCGCGTTGTAGACCGGGACGACGACGTCGACGGCGATGTTCGCGGTCATCCCGTCACACGCCCTTGAGCCGGCTGAGCATGAGCTTCACGCGCATCCACGGCAGCGCGAGCCACCAGCGGAACGACTGGCGGTAGGCGATGATGCGTTCCTGCGCGTCGAGCGCGCGGTCGAGGCGCCCGCATTCGGCCTCGACCTCCGCGATGCGGCGCCGCGCCTCGGCCAGGCGGTCGCGCGTCCCCGCATGCAGCCGCTCGGCGTCGGCGATGCGCTGCTGCGCGGCCGCCTCGCCTTCGCGCGCGAGCGCGAGCGCCCGGCCGTCGGCCTCGATCCGGGCATCGCGCTCGACGATCGCGGCGTCGCGGGCGGCGATCGCGGCATCGCGCTCGACCACGAGGCGCTCGCGGAACGCGGCCAGCCCCTCGAGGTGCGTCACGTGGTCGTTGGTGCGCGCGAGCAGCTCGTCGCGCTCCGCGACGAGGCGTTCGCGGTCCGCGGCGAGCTGCTCGAGGCGCGCGGCACGCTCGTTGACCTGACGGAGCTCGCGGTCGCGCTCGGCGACGACGCGCTCGCGCTCGGCGATCAGCGGGTCGCGCGCGGCGATCAGCCCTTCGAGGTGCGCCACGTGCGCATTGACGCGCGCGAGCTGCGCGTCGCGCTCGGCGACGATGCGCTCGCGGTCCTTCAGCAGGCCGTCGAGACGGATCGCCTCCGCGGCGGCGGCGGCGGCGCGCCTGAGCTCGGTCTCGCCCGCGTCGGAGAACAGCGACAGCGCCGGCCCCGGCGCGGGCAGCGCGGAGGCGCGGCGCGCGGCGACGACCACGAAGTACATCGCGGGAGGCGCGCTCGCCCGCGCCACGCCCGACGCGTCGCCGACGAACGCCTCGACGTCGTCCGCGCCGCCGGCTTCGCGCCACAGCGTCGACCCGAGCCACACGCGCTGCGCGTGCCAGGCGCGCACGGGGAAGTGCGCCTCCAGGAGCCGGTCGAGCTCCGCGCGGTCGTGCTCGCGGCGGTGGTACGGATTCACGTAGCCGCGCGACTCCGAGTACTCGGGACGATTCGGCGCGGACAGGACGATCACGCCGTCGGCCGAGAGCACGCGCGCGAATTCGGCGAGCATCCGCGGCTGGTCGGCTTCGTCCAGATGCTCGATGGTCTCGAACGACACGACGAGGTCGACGCTCGCGTCGGGGAGCGGCAGCTTCGCCGCCGACCCTTCGACGAAGGACAGGTTGCGGACCGGCGCGTAGGTCGCGCGCGCGTGCGCGACGGTCGCCGCGTCGATGTCCACGCCGACCACCTCGCGCGCCGTGGCCGCGAGGATCGCGCTCCCGTAGCCTTCGCCGCACGCCGCGTCGAGCACGCGCCTGCCCGCCGCGTAGCGTCGCGCGAACGCGTAGCGGTGGACGTGCTCGTAGACGATCTCGCCCTCGATGCCGGGGATGAAGCGCTCGCCTGTGAACGTCAGATCGTCGGCCATGGAAACGGCGGCAGGATGCGCTGCCGGACGCGGCTCGCAGCGCGAAAACGTGCAATTCTAGCCGATCGCCCCTTCGCAGGCTTCCCCGGGGAATCGGCGGGCGCCCGCGACGGCGGTCGAAGCGCCTTCCGCGGGGCTCGGCGCGCCGGAAAGTGCGGCGGGCGCGCCGCAGTTACACTTGGAGGGCGCGACGGCCCGTCCGATCTCGAACTCCCGCCACGGCGTCGACGTCGCCGGGAGCCGTCGCGCGACGGACGACCGCGCCGCGCCCCGACTCGCCGGCGACGCCACGATGACGACGATCCCGGCTCCCCCGTCGCGAAACGATCCCTGCCCCTGCGGCAGCGGCAAGCGATACAAGCACTGCCACGGGAGCGGCTCGGCCGTCGTGCCGATGCCGGTGCCGATGCCCGCGCCCGCGGCACCGGCCGCCCTCGACGCGGCGGGCGACCCGATCTCCGCCGCGCGAGACGCGATCCGCGCCGGCGACCTCGAGCGGGCGGCCGCCGTCGTCGAGCGGCGCTTCGGCCGCGAACCGGATGACCTCGGCGCGCTGAAGCTTCTCGCCGAGGCCGTACGCGAGTCCGATCCCGCAAGGTCGCGCGCCTGCTGGGAGCGCGCGCGCCGCGCCGCGCCCGGCGATCCGGAGCCGCTGTTCTTCCTCGGCGACTTCTGCCGCGCCTCCGGCGATTTCGCCGGCGCGATCGACCTGTTCGAGCAGGCGCTCGCGCTCGCCCCCGACCACCCGGCGCTGCTCACCAATCTCGGTCTCGCCCTCGAGCAACGCGGCGATCTGCCGGCCGCGGAACGCTGCCATGCGCGCGCGCTCGAGATCTCGCCCGACGATCCGGGCGCGATCGCCAACCTAGCGCAGATCCACTACCAGCAACGGCGGTACAAGGAAGCGATTCCGCTCTTCAGGCGCCTCGCCCGGGAGTTGCCCGACGCGCCCGCGGCGATCCTCGCGAACCTCGGCGTCTCGCTTCGTTGCACGGGCGATCCGGCGGCGGCCGAACCCTACCTCGTCCGCGCGACCGAGCTCGCCCCGGACAGCCCCGGGCCGTGGCGCGGTCTCGGCATCTGCCGTGCGGAGACCGACCAATGGGGCGGCGCGGCCCTCGCGCTCGCGCGGGCGATCGAGCTCGATCCGACGGACCAGCACTCCGCGAGCCTGCTGCTCCACGCGCGCGGCCACGAGTGCATCTGGGATGGTTTCGACGCGCTACGCCGCAGCATCGTCGACGCCGTCGACCGCCCGCCGCCGGGCATCGGACACGTCGTCTCGCCGTTCTCGTTCCAGGCGATCAACGACGACCCGGCGCTCGAACGCGCGGCGGCGATGCGGCACGCCGCCCTCGAGTTCCTCGCGCCCCGCGCGACGCGCCCCGCGCGCCGGCCCGCTTCCGGCAAGCTTCGCGTCGGCTTCCTCTCGCCGGACCTGAACGGTCACCCGGTCGGACGCCTGGTCGTGGGACTGATCGAGCGCCTGGACCGCGCGCGATTCGAGGTCCATGCGTACGACTGCAACGGCCCGCAGGTCGACGGCGTCTGGCGCAGGATCCGCGCGGCATCCGACCGCTTCCGGTCGGTCCGCGTCGTCGACGCGCGGGAAGTCGCGGACGCGATCCGGGCGGACGGGATCGACGTCCTGATCGACCTCACGGGGTTCACCGGCGGGTCGAACCTGTCGATCCTGGCGCTGCGGCCCGCGCCCGTGCAGATCAACTACCTCGGCTACACGGGGACGCTCGGCAGCGCCGCCGTCGACTGGATCGTCGCCGACGCGTATTGCATCCCTCCCGGGCTCGCCGACACCTGCGTCGAGCGGCTGCTGCGCGTCGAGCCCTGCTACATGCCGCCGTGCGACGACCGCGCCGGCGACGTCGCGGTGGTGCGTTCCGGGTACGGCCTGCCCGACGATGCCGTGGTCTACGCCGCGATGAGCGCGCCGTACAAGATCCTGCCCGAGCGCTTCGACGCGTGGATGGCGATCCTGCGCGCCGTTCCCGACTCGGTCCTGTGGATGCGGACGATAGGAACCGTGGCCGTGCGGCGGGTGCTGAATCGCGCGGAATCGCGCGGCGTCGATCCCCGGCGGCTGCGGTTCGCGAGCAACGAAGACCTGCCCCGCTACCTCGCGCGCTTCGGGCTCGCCGACCTCTTCCTCGACACGTCGCCCTTCGGTTCGCACACGACGGTGAACGACGCGCTCTCGGCGGGCCTGCCCGTCCTGACGCAGGCCGGCCGGACGTTCGCCTCGCGCGCGTCCGCGAGCCAGGTGATCGCGGCGGGCCTGCCCGAACTCGCGACGGCGAGCCTGCAGGAGTACGTCGACGCAGCCGTCGCGCTGGGGCGGGATCGCCCGCGCCTGCGCGAATCGTCGCTGCGACTCCGCGCGAACCGATCGCTGAAGCCGTTCTTCGACGCCGACGCCTACGCGCGCGCGTTCGAAGCCGCCCTCGAGCGTGCCTGGGCGGAAACGCCCGCCGGCTGACCGGTTCCGCGCGCGGGCCCGGCGCACGCGACGCGGTTACACTGGGCGGCGATGTCCCGCCGCTTCCCCATCCTCACCTACCACGGCGTCAACGTCGCGGGGAACGACTACGCGAACAACGACCACGTCGCGCTCGCGTCCGACCTCGTGACGATCGATCGCCTCGGATGGCGGATCGCCCCGCTGCCCGGCGTCGTCGCGCGCTGGCTCGCCGGCGAGGTCGAGTGGACGGGCGCGCGAACGCTGGCGGTCACGTTCGACGACGGCACCGACTTCGACTGGCGCGACCTGCCGCATCCGCTGCACGGCATGCAGCGCAGCCTCCACAACTGCCTCGCGGACTTCCGCGCGGCGGGGCCGCGTCCGCGGGAAGCGCACGCGACGTCCTTCGTCGTCGTCTCGCGGGAGGCGCGCGAGCACATCGATCGCGTGGGGCTCGCCGGGCTCGGCTGGTGGACGGACGCGTGGTGGTCGACCGCCGCGGCGGGCGGCCACGCGGCCATCGCGAGCCACAGCTGGGACCACAACCACGACCTCGCGGCGCACCTGATGGGCGGCGCGCGCGCGACCGGGACGTTCCGCTCGATCGACACCTACGCGCTCGCGGAAGCCGAGATCGCG
>JAKLIE010000123.1 GCA_022709775.1 Pseudomonadota bacterium | reverse complement strand
ACGCGTTCGCGTCGACGATCCGCCCGCCGGCGTTCCAGAGCGCGAGCCCGTCGACCGCGCTGTTGAAGATCGCGCGGTACTGCTCGCCGCTCTCGCGGAGCGCCTGTTCGGCCGCCTTGCGCGCGGTGATCTCGCGCGTGCACGCGAGCACGCGCGGCCGGCCGGCGATCTCGACCGCCTTCAGATAGACCTCGTCCCAGTGCAGCGTCCCGTCGCGGTTGCGGCGGTGCCACTCGAACACGACGACCTCGCCCCGCTTCGCGCGCGCAATGTGGTGCGCAGCGTGCGCGGCCGTGTAGGGCGGCTCGCCGGCGCCCACCGCTTCGAGGCCCAGCGCCCGGAACTCCCCGGGCGTGTAGCCGTAGACCGCGCAGGCCTTCGGGTTGACGTCGAGGATCGCGCCGGTGTCCCAGTCGTGGATGAACATCGCGTCCTCGGTGGCCTCGAACACCGCCCGGTAGCTCGCCTCCGAGCGTCGCAGCGCCGCCTCGCCGCGGGCGCGCTCGACCTCCGCGATGGCGCGCGCGGCGAAGATCCGCAACAGCGACTCGGCAAGCAGCGCGTCGCGCATCGGCGCGCGGTCCATCGTCGCGATGAGCCCCAGCGGCCGGCCCGCCGAATCGTTGAGGGGGAACGCCGCGTAGCTGTCCATTCCCTTGACCTCGAACAGGGTGCCGGGCGGAAACTCGCAGCGCACGCCGCTCTCGACCATCCGGAACGCACGGCCGACGACCTTGGCGCAGGGCGATCCCTCGAGCTCGTACTCGAAGTTGCGCAGCATCCCGCCGTCGAGCATCGCCGCCAGCGTGCGCATCCGGCCCGGTGCGTCGTCGTCGAAGATCGCGATGAACGCGACGTCGACGTCGAGGATCGCCGCGATCGCCCGCGTGAGCGTGCCGAACACCGACTCGCCGCCCTCGGCGGAAACCGCGGTGGCCGCCGCGCGCAGCGCCTCCTCGGCGCGCTTGCGCTCGGTGATGTCGGTCGAGACGCCGCACACCGCGTACGCGCGCCCGTCGGGGCGAAGCAGCGGGAACTTCTGGGACAGGTAGACGCGCTTCTCCCCGCCGACACGAAACGCGGCGCGGCGGCACGAACATGTAGCCGGTCCCGCGGACCGTCCGGATCAGTTGCGGGCGCTCCGGATCAGGCTCGACCTTGCGCCGCAGGCGCGCGATCCGGATGTCGATCGACCGGTCGAAAGGCTCCCACTCGCGGTTCCGCGTGAGCGTCAGCAGCTGGTCGCGCGACAGCACCTGGTTCGGCCGCTCCACGAACACGCGCAGGAGGTCGAACTCCATCGCGGTGATCGGGATCTCGCGCCCCGCGGCGTCCACGAGCGCTCGCGCACCGAGGTCGAGCGCGAGCTCGCCGATCGCGACGCGGGCGGGACCCGCGGCCGGGACCGCCGGCGACGGCCGCGCGGGCGCGCCGCGGCGGCGCAGCACGCTCTTGATCCTGGCGCGGAGCTCGCGCAGGTCGAACGGCTTGGTCACGTAGTCGTCGGCGCCCACCTCGAGGCCCGCGACGCGGTCGACGACGTCGGAGGCGCCGGTGACCATGATGATCGCGACGTCGTGCCGCTCGCGCAGGTACCGCGCGATCGACAGTCCGTCTTCGCCGGGCAGCGCGACGTCGAGCAGCACGACGTCCGGGACGTCGCCGTCGAGGCGCGCGCGCATCTCCGCGCCGCTGCCCGCCGCCGTCACCTCGAAGCCGTGCGGCGCGAGGTACTCGGCGAGCATCGCGCGGATCTGCGGGTCGTCCTCGACGATCAGGACGCGCGTGGCGTCGGTCATCGCTGCGGTTCCTGCGCCCCTCGACGCGGCAAGTATAGACAGGGATCCGGCGCCGCGGCGCCTCCGATACAAACCGACAACAAACTGTTTCGCGCGCGAACGAACGCGGTTACCCGCGCGGCCGAGACTCCGTTCCGCAGCACCGCCGCGGCCGGTCCGCCGGATCCGCGGCGGCCCGACCCGAACCGGAGACCGCCATGCGACGCGAAGCGCCCTTCGACACGACCTCCCGCCACGAGCTCGAGGCCTGGGCGCGCCGCGCAGCGGGCGCCAACGGCTTCGGCGGCGATGCGACCCCCACCCGGAATCCCACGACCGACACGAGGAGAACCACCATGCAAGCCACGCAAGTCCTGGAGCCCCACGTCGACAGCGCCCGCTACGCGAAGTGCATCGAGGTCAGCAAGCGCGTCCGCTGGGACATCGACCGCGACGTGATCCGCGGTCGCGAGTTCGACTTCTCCCGCACGTTCCTGCCGCGCGGGCTCACGCTCGTCGACCGCCTCCCGTTCCTGACCGGCGCCGAGCAGCGTCTGTACTCGCAGGTGCAGGGGCGCAACTACGCGAACATGTTCGGCCTCGCCGAGCGCTTCATCGGCGCGAAGGTCCTGGAGGTGAGCCGCGGCCACTGGCTCGGCGACCAGGTCGCGCTCGAGGCGCTCGTGCGCATGACCGACGAGGAGCTCAAGCACCAGGCGCTGTTCCGCCGCCTCGAGAGGATGATGGCGGAACGCATGCCCGCCGGCTACCGGTTCCTGGCCGACCCGGACGGCGTCGCGCGCGACGTGCTGTCGAAGTCGACCTGGGCGGTGCTGGCGCTCACCTGCGACATCGAACTCTTCACGCAGGCGCACTACCGCGCGAGCGTCGACCCCGACGACACGCTGTCGCCGCTGTTCAAGGACGTCCTGCTGTTCCACTGGAAGGAGGAGTCGCAGCACGCGATCCTCGACGAGATCGAGTGGACGCGCGAGAACGAGCGGCTCACGCCGGAGGCGCGCGACGCGGCGGTGGACGACCTGATCGCGCTGGTCGGCGCGGTCGACGGGATCGTCTGCGGGCAGGCCGCGGCCGACACGCACTACTTCCTCGAGATCCTGGGCCGGCCGCTCTCCGGCGACGAGGCGACGCGGGTCGGCGAGACGACGAAGGCCGCCTACCGCTGGCAGTTCATCGGGTCGGGCGTGCAGGAGCCGCGTTTCGGCAAGCTGCTCGGCGACATGATCACGCCGGCGCAAGGCGCGCGGATCAACGCGGCGCTCGCGCCGATCCTGGCCTGAACGGAGGGCGACGCGATGACCGCGCACACCCCCACCCTTCGGCCCGGGTTCGCGCCGGGTGCCGGCGACGGGCCGTGGTGGACGCGCATGCGGAGCGCGATCGCGCGCTGGCTCGCGCGACGGCACGAGGCGGCGCGGGAACGCGCCGCCGCGCGCGTCCCGGTCGGCGGCTGGTACGAGCACGACGCGTTCCTGTCGTCGCGCCGTGCCGTCCGGCGGCCGGACGCGGGGCCGCCGCCGGAGGCGGGCCCGCCCGTCGCGCACCGCTTCTGAAGATCGGAGGACGACCGATGACGATCCACCCTTTCCTGCCCGCCCGGAGCGGGGCCGGCGCGCCGGTGATCGCGCTGCACTCGAGCGGCGCGAGCGGCCGGCAGTGGGAGCCGCTCGCCGTCGCCCTGCTCGGCTCGCGCGAGGTGATCGCGCCCGACCTGCACGGCCACGGCCGGGGACCGCCGCCGCCGTTCGAGCGACCCTCGATCGTCGCGGCCGACGCGTCGTTCGTCGCCGGCCTCGCGCGCTCGGTGCGCGGCGGCGTCCACCTCGTCGGCCACTCGTACGGCGGCGCGATCGCGCTCAAGGTCGCGCTCGAGCACCCCGACGCGGTCCACAGCGTCGCGGCGGTCGAGCCGGTGATGTTCCGCGTGCTCTACGACCATCACGGACGGCGGCGTCCGGCCGCCGAGGTGCTCGACACCGCGCAGTCGATCGGCATGCTGGTGCGGGCACGCCTGCACATGCGCGCCGCCGAGCGTTTCGTCGGCTACTGGGGCGGGCCGGCGGCGTGGGCGGCGTTGAGCCCGGACGCGAAGGCGGCGGTGGCGTTCCGCATGGACGCGATCGCAGCGCACTTCGACGCGCTCGCGGCCGACTCGCCGTCGCTCGCCGACTGCTCGCGCATCGTACAGCCGGTGCTGCTGCTGGCGGGCACGTGCACCCGCGCTCCGGCCATGCGCATCGTCGAGCTGCTCTCGACGGCGCTGCCCGACGTGCGCACGGAGCGGCTGCCGGGAGGCGATCACGTCGAGGCGCTCGCCGCGCCCGCGCGGATCGTCGCGCGCATCGCATCGTTCCTCGCGCCCACGGGCGGCGCACGCGCGTGGCGGAGCGCGGCATGAACCCGGGGAGGCCGCGATGAGCACGGCGCTCGCGACGCTGCTCGGCTTCGCCGGCTGGACGCTCGCCACCCTCCTCCTCACCGTCGGCGTGTACCGCTGGCAGCAGATTCTCGCCGGCCGCGCGACCGCGGCCCAGTGGCGCGCCGACGTCGAGCAGGGCAGCGAGTGGTACCGGCGGGCGATGCGCGCGCACCTGAACTGCGTCGAGAACCTGCCCGTCTACGGCGCGATCGTGCTCACCGGCGCGCACGTCGGCGCACCCGCTTCCGCGACGTACGACGCGCTCGCGCTGACGTTCCTCGCCGCACGCGTGGGACAGACGCTCGTCCACGTCGGCTCGCCGCCCACCGAGCGGGCCGCCGTCGCCCGGTTCTCGCTGTTCGCGGTGCAGTTCGCCTGCATGGCGGCGATGGGGGCGATCGTCGGCGCCGCCGCCCTGCGATCCTGAGGCGGCCGCGCCGCCTGCGCGCCTACACCAGCACGCGCTCGATGCCGCCCGCGTTCGCCTTCGCGACGTAGTCTTCCAGCCAGCGCTCGCCGAGCATGCGCCGCGCGATCTCCACGACCACGTAGTCGGCCTCGGTGCCCGCGTCGTCGGAGAAGCGCGCGAGCCCCTGCAGGCACGACGGGCACGACGTGAGGATCTTCACCGGCCCGGCGTGGCCGTCGGCGCGAAGCGCCTCCGCGCCGCGGCGCATCTCCTGCTCCTTGCGGAAGCGCACCTGTGTGGACACGTCGGGCCGCGACACCGCGAGCGTCCCGGACTCGCCGCAGCAGCGTTCGTTCGACGGGACCTTCGTGCCCATCAGTTCTCCGACGACCTTGATCGGCGCATAGGTCTTCATCGGCGTGTGGCAGGGGTCGTGGTACATGTAGCGCGCGCCCGCGACGCCGTCGAGCTTCACGCCCTTCTCCATAAGGTACTCGTGGATGTCGAGCAGCCGGCAGCCCGGGAAGATCTTTCCGAACTCGTACTGGAGCAGCTGATCCATGCAGGTGCCGCAGGACACGAGCACCGTCTTGACGTCGAGGTAGTTGAGCGTGTTGGCGACGCGGTGGAACAGCACGCGGTTCGCCGTCGTGATCGCCCTCCCCCTGTCGTGGTCGCCCGATGCGCTCTGCGGGTAGCCGCAGCACAGGTAGCCCGGCGGAAGCACCGTCTGCGTGCCGAGGTGGAACAGCATCGCCTGCGTCGCGAGGCCGACCTGCGAGAACAGCCGCTCCGAGCCGCAGCCCGGGAAGTAGAACACGGCGTCGGCGTCGTCCGAGACCTTCGCCGGGTCGCGGATGATCGGGACGATCGCGTCGTCCTCGATGTCGAGCAGCGCGCGCGACGTGCGCTTCGGCAGGCCCCCCGGCATCGGCTTGTTGACGAAGTGGATCACCTGCGCCTTGAGTGACGGCTTGCCGACGGTCGCCGGCGGGCGCTTCGCCTGAATGCCCGCGAGGCCCAGGCGCTTCGCGACCCGGTAGCCGAGGCGCTGCGCCCGGTAGCCCAGGCCGATCATGCCGGCGCGCATCGCCTTGATCGTCGACGGGTCGGTCACGGTCAGGAACGCCATCGCCGCGGCGGTGCCGGGGCTGAACTTGCGCCTGCCCTCGCGCCGCAGCAGGTTGCGCATCGCGATCGACACGTCGCCGAAGTCGATGTCGACCGGGCACGGCGCCTCGCACTTGTGGCACACGGTGCAGTGGTCGGCCACGTCCGAGAACTCGTCGAAATGGCGCAGCGAGACGCCGCGCCGCGTCTGCTCCTCGTAGAGGAACGCCTCGATGAGCAGCGAGGTCGCCAGGATCTTGTTGCGCGGGCTGTAGAGCAGGTTCGCGCGCGGCACGTGCGTCGAGCACACCGGCTTGCACTTGCCGCAGCGCAGGCAATCCTTGACCGAGTCGGCGATCCTCCCGATCTCGGACGCCTCGAGGATCAGGCTCTCGGCGCCGATCAGCGAGAACGACGGCGTGTACGCGTTCGTGAGGTCGGCCGGCCGCGCGGGATCGCGCAGCAGCTTGCCGGCGTTGAAGCGGCCTTCCGGGTC
>JAKLIE010000122.1 GCA_022709775.1 Pseudomonadota bacterium | reverse complement strand
ACGGTCGAGGCGCTTGCATCCGAGCGCGGCGGCGACGACAAGGTGTGGGGCTCGATGGTCAAGCAGGCGCTCAAGCGCGTGCGCCCGGGTTTTGCCGAGTCGTACTACGGCTTCCGTTCGTTCAACGCGATGCTCGAGGCGGCCCGAGACGCCGGCGCGCTGGCCCTCGAAAGGGACGACAAGTCGGGCGGCTACATCGTCCGACTCGCCGGCGTCGAGGACTGAAGCCGGCGCCTGCCGCCCGGGATCGCATTGCCGGACCCCGCCCCTGGCTCGCCGTAGCAATGAGCAGGGTCACACCCAGTAAGCAGGGTCAGACCCCAACTTGGCACGTCGGCGCACAAGCAGGGTCAGACCCTGGTTCTGCATAAGTAGGGTCAGACCCCATAAGTAGGGTCAGACCCTGATTGCGCATAAGTAGGGTCAGACCCTGTGACCTGATTCCGGGCGCGACTGGCCCTCGAATGGGACGACAAGTCGGGCGGCTGCATCGTCCGACTCGCCGGCGTCGAGGACTGCCGCCGGCGCCTGCCGCCCGAGAGCGCAATGCCGGCCCCCGATCCTGGCTCGCCGTCGCAGTAAGTAGGGTCAGACCCTGGTTCTGCATAAGTAGGGTCAGACCCTGATTCTGGGCGCGACGTCCCCGTGGCGGCGGCAATCCCGATTACCGTGTTGAATTGCAGGGTCTTTGGCCGCACATTTGCACCGATCGCCGAGCGGACGCCCCGGAAGGGCGAGCTCGAGCGGGCAGCACCGGGATCGGATTGAGAGCCTCCCGGGACGTGGAACGCTCTCGAGGTGCGTCATGCGCAACGTGCGTCCGGCCGCAGTGGCCGGGATGTTCTATCCGGGAGCGCCGGCGGAGCTGGCGGCGACCGTGCGCGCCTGCCTCGCCGAAGCGGTGCCCCCGTCCGGATCCGCGACCGCACGCCCCAAGGCGCTGATCGTCCCGCACGCCGGCTACGTCTACTCGGGCCCGATCGCGGCCGGCGCCTATGCCCGCCTCGCGAAGGCGCGCGACACGATCCGTCGCGTCGTGATCCTCGGCCCCGCGCATCGCGTCGCGGTTCGCGGACTCGCGCTGCCAACCGTGCGCGCGTTCGCGACGCCGCTGGGCGAGGTGGAGGTCGATCGCGAAGCGGTCGCGGCGGTTGCCGACATGCCGCAGGTCGTCGAAAGCGACGTGGCGCACGCGCTCGAACACTCGCTGGAAGTGCAGCTGCCGTTTCTCCAGGCGGTGCTCGGCGACTTCCGCATCGTGCCGTTCGCAGTCGGCAGCGCGTCGGCCGGCGAAGTTGCCGACGTACTCGACCGCCTGTGGGGCGGCCCCGAGACGCTGATCCTCGTGAGCTCCGACCTGTCGCACTTCCACGACTACGCGGAAGCCCGCGAGATCGACCGCGCGAGCACCGAGCGCATCCTCGCGCTCGACGGCTCGCTCGACCACGAGGAAGCCTGCGGCGCGACGCCGATCAACGGACTGATCCTGTGCGCGCGCCGCCGCGGACTGAAGCCCGAGCTCGTCGACCTGCGCAACTCGGGCGACACGGCGGGCGACCGCACGCGCGTCGTCGGCTACGCGTCGTTCGCGTTCGCCGGGGAGCCCCGATCGTGAGCGACAGGGAACTGGGCCGGGCGCTGATCGCCATCGCGCGCGGCGCGATCGACGCGGCGTTCGGGCGCGCGGAAGCGCGCGTGCCGCCGCATGCCGCACTCGACCGGCCCGGCGCGACGTTCGTCACGCTGAAACAGGAACACGAGCTGCGCGGCTGCATCGGCAGCCTCGAGGCGCACCGGCTGCTTGCGATCGACGTGCGCAGGAACGCGCTCGCCGCCGCCTTCAGCGACCCGCGTTTCGCGCCGCTGGCGATGCGCGAGCTCGAGGTGACGGCCGTCGAGGTGTCTCTGCTTTCGCCGGCGTCGCTCTTCGAGGTGGCCGGCGAGGACGACCTGCTCGCGCGGCTCGTGCCGGGCGTCGACGGCATCGTGCTGGAGCTCGGGCGCCGTCGCGCGACGTTCCTGCCCCAGGTGTGGGAGTCGCTGCCCGGCCCGCGCGACTTCGTGGATGCGCTCAAGCGCAAGGCCGGCCTGCCGGCGAACTTCTGGAGCCCGGACATCCGCGTCTCCCGCTACACGGTGGCCAGGTGGCACGAGGCCGAATTCGAGACGGAACTCGCGACGGACGAGGCGAAGCGATGAGCGCCGGGACGAGCACGAACACGAACCATCCGGGGCGCTGGTGGCACCGGCTCGGCGACGGCCGCATCCAGTGCGACCTGTGCCCGCGCGACTGCCGGCTGTACGAGGGCCAGCGCGGCGCGTGCTTCGTGCGCCAGCGCGAGGGCGACGCGATGGTGCTGACGACCTACGGCCGCTCGTCGGGCTTCTGCATCGACCCGGTCGAGAAGAAGCCGTTGAACCACTTCTACCCGGGCTCGTCGATCCTCTCGTTCGGGACCGCCGGCTGCAACCTCGCGTGCAAGTTCTGCCAGAACTGGGACATCAGCAAGTCGCGCGAGATGGACACGCTGATGGACGCCGCGTCGCCGCTGGCGATCGCGCAGGCCGCGAAGCGGACCGGCGCACGCAGCGTCGCGTTCACCTACAACGACCCGGTGATCTTCGCCGAATACGCGATGGACACGGCCGACGCGTGCCACGAGCTCGGGATCGCGACCGTCGCTGTGACCGCGGGATACATCGGCACCGGGGCGCGGCGCGAGTTCTTCGCGAAGATGGACGCGGCGAACGTCGACCTGAAGGGCTTCACCGACGAGTTCTACGTGAAGCTCTGCGGCGCGCACCTCGCCCCGGTGCTCGACACGCTCGTCTACCTGAAGCACGAGACGAGCTGCTGGTTCGAGCTCACGACGCTGCTCATCCCGGGCAAGAACGACTCGCCCGCCGAGATCGAGGCGATGACCCGGTGGATCGTGCGCGAGCTGGGCCCCGACGTGCCGCTGCACCTCACGGCGTTCCACCCGGACTACAAGATGACCGACCTCGCGGCGACGCCGGCGGCGACGCTCGAGCGCTCGCGCGAGATCGCGCTGGCCGAGGGCATCCGGCACGTCTACACCGGCAACGTGCACGACCGCACCGGCGGCACGACGTTCTGCCCCGGCTGCGCGAAGCCGCTGATCGTCCGCGACTGGCACGAGATCCTCGACTACGGGCTCGGCGACGAGGGGGCCTGCCGCCACTGCGGGACGACCATCCCGGGCCGGTTCGAGCGGTTCGACGGCGCGTTCGGCGCCCGGCGGATCCCGATCAGGATGACCGCGGCGGCTTAGCCGCTCGCCCGCCCTCGGCGGAAGCGCTCGACCGCATCGCCGGCCACCCTCGGTATCGGACTGTCGGCTGCGCGAGACGGCGGAGCAACCTTGCTGGCGGTCTCCGGCGCAGCCCGGCGGGTTCCGTACCCGGGACTCTCAGGGTCATTGTCCCAATCCGTTGATGTCAGACGCTTATCCCGGTTCGCTGGTGGCGGGTTGTGTTCGGGCGAATCTATTCATCGACGCCCGATCGGGCAAAGCGTTGTCGCAGTCCGACACGTCAACCCGGCCGACGGGGTTCGTGTCACGGCAGTGCAGCGGCCGGGATAGTTGTTTGCAACGGCTTGACATAATGGGAAAATACGTCGAGCATTCTATTCTGAATTAATTCACTGTACTGCACGACGCTGAGTATCGCCATGTGATGCCCGACGAAGCCGCCCTCCTGGCCGAACTGCATCGCGCGCCGCTTTCGACCGCGGAAGCGCTGATCCGGGCGACCGGCGTCGGCTCGCAGGCGAGTTTCTCGCGGCTCGTGACACGTGCGGGCGACCGCATCGTGGCGATCGGCCGGGCGCGCGCGCGGCGCTATGCCGCCGCGCGCGAGATACCCGGACTGGGGCGTGCGATCCCGCTCTACCGGATCGACGCCTCGGGCGCGATGGAGCGGGTGGCGGCTCTGCGCCCCTATGCGCCGGCCGGGACGTTCGTCGACGATCCCGCGGGGCTCCCGCGCTGGATGCGCGGGGCGCGCGGCAACGGCACGTTCGACGCATGGCCGGTGTTCCTGCGCGATGTCCTCCCGCAGGGATTCCTGGGCGCGGCGTTCGCGGGACGCTGCGCGGAGACGCTCGGGCTGCCCGCCTACCCGGATCGATGGACGCACGACGAGGCGCTCGTCGCGCTGGGCCATGAAGGCGTCGACGTCGCCGGGGATCTCGTCGTCGGCGAGGCGGCCGCGGAGCGAGTCTACGAAGCGTGGGCGCGCGGCATGCCGGCGATCGACGCCGCCGCTCGCACGAGCGCGTACCCCGACCTCGCTCGGCAGGCGATCGACGGCATCGTGCCGGGAGCGGTGCTCGGCGGCGACCAGCCGAAGTTCGGCGCGATCGTGAGCCGCGACGGCGCGCCCGGCCACGTCGTCGTCAAGTTCTCGCCGTCCGAGTTCTCGGATGCGGCACGGCGCTGGTGCGACCTCCTCGTCTGCGAGCACCTCGCCGCGGAGCACCTGCGCCGCCACGGGATCGCCTCGGCGGAGTCCGAGATCGTCGAGGGCGGCTCGCGCGTGTTCCTGCAGACGACGCGGTTCGATCGCGTCGGAGAGCGCGGGCGGCGCGCGGTCGTCACGCTCGCGGCGATGGGCGCGGAGTACCTGGGCGCGCCGCCGCGCGAAGGCGAGTGGTCGGGCGCGATCGAGCGCCTCGACGCCGACCGCTGGCTCGAGCGCGGCGTCGCGGCGCGCGTGCGCATCGTCGACATGTTCGGCCGCTTCGTCGCGAACGCCGGCATGGACGGGTCGAACCTCGCGTTCCTGCCTCGCGACGACGGCCGCCTCGACCTCGCGCCGGTCTACGACATGCTGCCGATGGCCTACGCGCCGGTCGCGGGCGAGGTGGCGGAGCGCGAGTTCGCGGTGCCGCTCCCGGAGCCGGGGCACGCCGGCGCGTGGAGCGCGGCCGGCGAGATCGCTTCCGGCTACTGGCGCGCCGTCGCGAGCGACGATCGCGTGTCGCGGCCGTTCCGGGCGATCGCGGAGGCGAATGCGGCGGCGATCGGCGAGGCGCTGGCGCGCCTGGCCCCGACCTGAGGGTCAGACCCTCAATGCCCAGCGCGCTCGTAGAGCGTGACGACGCAGGCGCCGCCCAGCCCCACGTTGTGCTGCAGCCCGAGCCGCGCGCCGTCGACCTGGCGCGCGCCCGCGTCGCCGCGCAGCTGCCAGACGAGCTCCGCGCACTGCGCGAGACCGGTCGCGCCGAGCGGGTGGCCCTTCGAGAGCAGCCCGCCCGACGGGTTGGTGACGACGCGCCCGCCGTACGTGTTGTCGCCGTCGACGACGAACCGCTCGGCGCCGCCCTCGGGGCACAGGCCGAGCGCCTCGTAGCTGATCAGCTCGTTGTGCGCGAAGCAGTCGTGCAGCTCGACGACGTCGACGTCGTCCGGACCGACTCCCGCGGACTCGTACACCTGCCGCGCGGCTTCCTTCGCCATCCCGTAGCCGACGACCTCGCGCATGTCGCGCGCCTCGAACGTCGCCGGACGGTCGGTCGTCATCGCCTGCGCGCGGATCGCTACGCGAGCGTCGATGCCGCGACGCTGCGCGAACGCCGGCGTGCAGACGATCGCCGCCGCCGCGCCGCAGGTCGGCGGGCAGGCCATCAGCCGCGTCATCACGCCCGGCCAGATCGCGGGCGAGGCGAGCACGTCCTCCTCGGTCACGACGTTGCGGAACAGCGCCAGCGGATTGTTCGCGGCGTGCCGGCTCGCCTTCGCGCGGATCTTCGCGAACGTCGCGAGCTTCGTACCGTACTGGCGCATGTGCGCGAGCCCCGCGCCGCCGAAATACCTCAAGGCGAACGGCACGCCCTCGGCCTGCACGAGCTCGTCGGTCGCCGCGTCGAAGCGCTCGAACGGGCTCGGCCGGTCGGGGAACACGAGGCCGAGCGCGCCCGGCCGCATCTGCTCGAAGCCCACGGCGAGCGCGCAGTCGGTCGCGCCGCTCATCACCGCCTGCCGCGCGAGGAAGAGCGCGGTCGAACCGGTCGAGCAGTTGTTGTTGACGTTGACGACCGGCATGCCGGTCATGCCGACCTCGTAGGCGGCGCGCTGCCCGCTGCACGAGTCGCCGTAGACGAATCCGGCGTAGACCTGTCCGACGTCGGCGTACGAGACACCCGCGTCGTCGAGCGCCGCGCGGATCGCCTTCGCGCCCATCGCGTCGTAGCTATCGCTCGCGCCCGGCTTC
>JAKLIE010000121.1 GCA_022709775.1 Pseudomonadota bacterium | reverse complement strand
CGGGGGGGAAGCGCGCCGCGCGCGCTTCGGGGGGATCGCCCGCGCCCGCCGGGCCGTCCCAAGGGCGCGGTGCCCCCTGGGGGGAAGCGCGCCGCGCGCGCTTCGGGGGGATCACATCAACCCTGCCTGCGCAGGCACCCGAGGTAGACGGTCGCGTCCGGGCCGGTGCCCAGGCGCTGCGCCTGCCACATCGTCTCGCCCAGGCATTCGAGCACCGCGTGGAGCGCCGCGTGCTCGTCGCCGCGAGCCGCCCGGATCCGCTCGAACTCGGCGCGGATCCCCGGCGGCTGGTCGATCGCGAGCTGTTCGGCAACCGCGAGGTGCAGCGACAGGTGCAGGAACGGGTTCGTCGCGCCGCCGTCGGGCGTCCAGTCGCGCTCGAGGTGGCGCTCGCCGTCCTCGACGAGCGCGTGGTACTCGGGGTGCATCGCGACGAGCGACGCGACGATGCGCTCCATGTCGGACAGCGTCTCGCCGGCGCGGAACTTCGCCCAGGCGCCGATCATGAAGCGGCGCGCCTCGTCGCGCGTGGGCGCGAACATCAGCGCGTCCGCCCGCGACGCGCGCCGGCGCGCGAGGTCTTCGCCATCGGCTGCACGCCTTTCGCGCGTGCGTGCGGACGCGCCGGCGGCGGCTTTCCGGCGGCGGGCTTGCGCGCGGCCGCAGCGGGCTTCGCTGCCGGCAGGTTCTTGTCCTTGTACTCGCACAGGTCGGCGATGACGCATTCGCCGCACTTCGGCGAACGCGCGACGCAGACGTAGCGACCATGCAGGATCAGCCAGTGGTGCGCGTCGCGCAGGAACTCGGCCGGCGTCGTGGCCTCGAGCCGGCGCTCGACGTCGGCGACGTCCTTGCCGGGGGCGAGCCCGATGCGGTTGGCGATCCGGAAGACGTGCGTGTCGACCGCGATCACCGGCTCGCCGAATGCGGTGTTCAGGATCACGTTCGCGGTCTTGCGTCCGACACCGGGCAGGCGCTCGAGCGCTTCGCGCGAGCGAGGCACCTCGCCGCCATGCTCCCGCACGAGGATCTCGGAGAGCGCGACGACGTTCTTCGCCTTGTTGCGGAAGAGCCCGATCGAGCCGATGTACGGGATCAGACCGTCGACGCCCAGGCTTGCGATCGCCGCCGGCGTGTTCGCGACCGGGTAGAGCTTCGCCGTGCACTTGTTGACGCCCTTGTCGGTCGACTGCGCCGAAAGCACGACGGCGACCAGCAGCTCGAACGGCGTGGCGTGCACCAGTTCGCTCGTCGGGTGCGGATTCGCGGTGCGCAACCGCTCGAAGATCGCGCGTCGCTTCGCTTCGTTCATCTCGTCCTCGTCATCCGGGGGAAGCGGACAGCTTTCTCAGGCGCGCGAGCCGCGCGCGATCGTTCGCTGCGAGCGCGACGTCCTTCGCGAGCTCCGAGTACGCTTTCGAGGCCCACGCCGCCGCGGCAGCGGCGTCGCCGCGCGCGAGCGCGATCTCGCAGAGCTCCTCGAACACGTAGCCGTCGGCGCGGCCCTCGCGCTCGAGCTCGGCGGCGAGCGCGAGTTGCATGCGCTCGGCGTCGTCGATCCGCCCGACCGCGCGCAGCCCGCGCGCGACCGTCCAGCGGGCGACTCGGGCGCGCTCCGGATCCCCGCTCGCCTCGCGCGCCGCGAGCGCCCGCTGCCAGTAGCCCAGCGCCGCGGCCGGGTCGCCGCGATCGAACATCGTCCAGCCGAGGTTGTGCAGCAGCGATGCGCGCCAGCCCCGCGCGCGCGGGTCGGCGGCCCGCTCGGCGGCGTCGAGAGCCTTCAGGTTCCAGTCGAGACGCTCGCTCGCCGGTGCGGCGATGCCGAGCATGTGCATCGCGTCGATCGCGTAGAACGCCGAGCCTTCCGCGGGATCGGCGTTCGCGAGGCGCAGCGCGTCGACGAACAGCGGCACCGCCCTGTCCGGCGCACCCGACGAGTTCCACGTGCGGCCGCGCTCGAGCAGGTAGCGCACGTGCACGCGCGGCGGAGCGGCCGGCAGCGCGGGCGCGACCGCGTCCAGCGTCGCATGCGCCTCGTCGTAGCGGCGCTGCAGCGATTGCGCCCGGGCGACCTGCGTGTCGAGCTCGAGCGCTTCGCGCGAGCGCTCCGGCCGGCTCGCGCGCTCGGCGCGGAGGCGGGCCTCGGACACCGCCGGGCGCTCGAAGTCCCACAGTCGATCGATCGACGCGGAAGGATCCGCCAGAGCGATCGCGGGCGCGAAGGCGATCAGCGCCGCGGCGACGCGCGCGTTCACGATGCCCCGATGTCCGACCGGCGGGCGCGCGCCCGTTCGAGCGCCGCGGCGACGGAGGCCCGACGCCGCTCGCGTTCCGGATCGCCGGCGGGAGCGGGCGCGCCGCCGGGGCGCCGGTCGGCGATCCGCTCGCCGCGGGCGAGGCGCGTGTCGCGGGCACGGTGACGCGCGCGCGCGGCCGCTGCGTCGGAACCGTCCCACGCGCGGCCCGCGGGGCGCATCGCGATGCAGTCGACGGGGCAGGGGGCGACGCAGAGCTCGCAGCCGCTGCACAGCGATTCGATCACCGCGTGCATGCGGCGCGGCGCGCCCACGATCGCGTCCAGCGGGCAGGCCTGGATGCAGATCGTGCAGCCGATGCAGCGCGCCTCGTCCACGAGCGCGACGGCGAGAGGCGCGTGCGCGCCGCACTCGGGATCGACGGGCGTGCGCTCGCGGCCCGTGAGCTTCGCGAGCGCGGCGATCGTCGCGTCGCCGCCCGGCGGACAGCGATTGATCGGCGCATCGCCGAGCGCGATCGCCGACGCGTAGCCGGCGCAGTCCGGGTAGCCGCAGCGCGTGCACTGCGTCTGCGGAAGCAGCGCGTCGACGGCGTCGGCGGAGACGGGGGACCGGACCACGCGCGCATTCTAGCGCCGGCCCCGGACGCTTCGGGCGCGCGGGCGCCTGCTAGACTGCGCGCGCATCGCGCCGACGTACCTTTCGTGTCGCATCCTTCCGTCACCGATTCCCCGCCGACCCGCCCCGTGCCGGCGCTGACGGCGCCGCTCGCGTCCGGTCTCCGGGTGCGATTCGCGTGGCGGCTGCTCGTCGCCGCCGGCTGGCGCGTCGTGCTCGCGCAGCCGGTGCCGTCGAAATGCGTGATCGTCTTCTATCCGCACACGTCGAACTGGGATTTCCCGATCGGGCTCCTCGCGAAGTGGATCGTCGGCATCGATTTCCGCTGGGTCGGCAAGGACTCGCTGTTCGTGACGCCCCTCGCGGGCACCCTCAGGCGCTGGGGCGGCATCCCGGTGAACCGGCGCGAGAGCACGGGGTTCGTCGGACAGATGCGCGCGGCGCTCGAAGCCCACGACGACTTCCGGCTCGTGATCACGCCCGAGGGCACGCGCTCGCGCGTCCCTCACTGGAAGAGCGGCTTCTGGCATCTCGCCCGCGAGGCGGGCGTCCCGATCGGCCTGGGATTCATCGACTACGCGAGGCGCGAGGTCGGCATCGGGGCATGGATCGAGGCGACGGCGGACGCGACGGCCGACCTCGAGCGCCTGGCGGCGTTCTACGCGGGCCGGATCGCGCGGCGACCCGAGCACGCGGGGCCGGTGCGGCTGAAGGAGTAGCGGGGCCGGCCCGGAACGGGCACGTCGGCCCCGCGCAGGTGGCTTCGGCGCCGCGATCCGGCCGGACCAGGGTCTGGGCATCGCGCAAGTTCGCGCGCGTCGTCCGGAGACGGGGACGCTGGCGCGAGCGGGGTCGATCGCGGACAATCGCACGGCCGGACCGCCCCAGATGGCACCCACCCACGACCACTCGCCGCTGCCGCGCAGGCGCGGCCTCGCGCCCGACCACGCTCCGGACCACCACCACGTCCCGGGCGACGCGCACGGAGCCGCGCGCGGCGCACTGCTGCTGGCGCTCGTCCTGACGGGGGGGTTCGCGGTGGTCGAGGCGATCGCCGGCTGGTGGTCGGGCTCGCTTGCGCTGCTGTCCGACGCGGGCCACATGGTGACGGACTCCGCGTCGCTCGGCCTCGCGCTCTTCGCGCACGCGTACGCGAGCAGGCCGCCCACGGCACGCGCCTCCTACGGCCACGGCCGCGCGGAAGTGCTCGCGGCGTTCGTCAACGCGATCGCGATGCTCGCGATCGTCGTCGCGATCGTCGTGGAGGCGGCGCGGCGCCTCGTCGCCCCCGAGCCGGTCGAGGGCGCCACCGTGCTGGGCATCGCGGTCGCGGGCCTCGCCGTCAACCTGTTCGTCGCATGGCGGCTGTCCGGCGCGACCGGGTCGGTCAACGCACGCGCCGCGCTACTGCATGTGATGGGGGACCTGCTCGGTTCGGTCGCGGCGATCGTCGCGGGTGCGGTGATCCTCGCCACGGGCTGGATGCCGATCGACCCGATCCTGTCGGTCGTCGTCGCGCTGCTGATCCTGCGCTCGACGTGGCGGTTGCTGCGCCAGACGTCCGACGTGCTGATGGAGCGCGTGCCCGCCCACCTCGACTACACCGAGATCGGCCGCGCGCTCGCGGCGATTCCCGGCGTGCGCGACGTGCACGACCTCCACGTGTGGGCGATGGGCGCCGACGAGGTGGCTCTGTCCGCCCACATGGGCGTCGAGTCGGGCGACGCGTGGCCGGTCGTGCTCGCCGCGGCCCAGCGCCGGATGCGCGAGCGGTTCGGCATCCGGCATCTGACGCTGCAGCCGGACTGGCCGCGGAGGCCGCCGTCGATGCCTCGGCGCGTGTTCCCGATGTTCGCGAAGGACGACGACGGCCCGACCTGACCGCCCCCGCCACCCCGGGGGGAAGCGCGCACTGCTCGCAGCGGTGGACCGCGCCACCGCCGGGCCGTCCCGCACTACAGCCAGCCCGCCTTCCTGAACCGGTAGATCAGGTAGCCGTCGACCGACGCCATCAGTCCGATCGCCAGCGGATAGCCGAACACCCAGTTCAGCTCCGGCATGTGATGGAAGTTCATGCCGTAGATGCCCGCGATCAGCGTCGGGATCGTGATCAGCGCGCCCCAGGCCGCGAGTCGCTTGGTCGTCTCGCTCTCGGCCAGGTTGATGAGCGTGAACGACACCGAGATCGCGGTCTGCAGCATCTCGCGCATCTGCTCGATCGCGGTGTTGACGCGCTGCAGGTGGTCGTAGACGTCCCGGAAGTACTCGCCCAGTCCCGTGCACAGCGCCGGTACGCGCCCGCCGTAGAGCTTGCCCGCGACCTCCATCAGCGGCGCGACCGCGTGCTTCAGCACCATCACCTCGTGCTTGAGGTCGTAGAAGGCCTCGATGCTCGCGCGCGTCGGCGTCGAGCGGAAGATCGATTCCTCGAGCTGCTCGAGCTTGTCCTCGAGGGAATCGAGGACCGGGAAGTACCGGTCGACGATCGCATCCATCAGCGCATAGAACACGTAGCCGGATCCGTGGCGCAGGAGATCGGGCTCGCGCTCGGTGCGCTGGCGCACGTCGGCGAAGCCCTTCCCGGTGCGGTGGCGCGCCGACAGCACGTAGTTTCGCCCGACGAAGACGGCGACCTGGCCCTCGACCAGGTCGCCGTCAGGCGACTCGCGCTCGACGGTATGGAACACCGCGAAGAGCTCGTCGCCGTACTCCTCGAGCTTGGGCCGCTGGTGCGGGCGCTTGGCGTCCTCGACCGCGAGCTCGTGCAGGCCGAACTCCTCGGCCATCAGGTCGAGCTCCTCGTCGGTCGGATCGGACAGCGCGACCCACACGAAGCAGTCTGGCCGGCTCACGTATTCGCTGATGTCCTCGACCGGCAGGTCGGCGAGCTTGCGGCCGTTCTGGTAGGCGACGCAGTTGACGAGCATGCGCGGCATCATAGCGAAGCGCGGCGGTTTGTCGAGGCGCCCGTCCTCCCGGCCGGCGCCCGAATGTGCGATCCTGTGCGGGTGCACCCAGCGTTCGCCGGTCCGGCCGCCCTGTGCCTCTTCCTCGCCGCTCTGCCGATCGCGCGGGCGGACGAGTCCGCCGCATGGTCGGCGCTCGCCGCGGGCGGGCACACGCTCCTCCTGCGCCACGCGGCGACCGACCCCGGCGTCGGCGATCCCGCCGGATTCCGGCTCGACGACTGCGCGACGCAGCGCAACCTCTCGGCCGAAGGACGGGCGCAGTCGGACGCCATAGGGAAGCGGCTCGCGTCGCGCGGCGTCGCGATCGGCGCGGTGCTGTCCTCGCGCTGGTGCCGCTGCCTCGACACCGCGCGTCTGGCGTTCGGACGCGTCGAGGAATGGCCGCCGCTCGACTCGTTCTTCGGCGACCGCGCGACGGAGCCCGGGCGCACGCGCG
>JAKLIE010000120.1 GCA_022709775.1 Pseudomonadota bacterium | reverse complement strand
CACGTCCGGCGGGGTGAAGATCGCCCCGATCACGAACGCGCCGACGATCACGTACGAGCGGATGGTCTTGAGCTGCGCGAGCGTGACCACCCGCAGGCGTACGAGCACGATGACGATCACCGGCGTCTCGAAGGTGACGCCGAAGGCGATGAACATCGTCAGCACGAACGACAGGTACTTGTCGATGTCGGTCATCATCTGCACGCCGGTCGGTGCGTAACCCGCGAAGAATCCGAAAGCGACCGGGAACACGAAGAAGTAGGCGAACGACATGCCGATGAGGAAGAAGATCACCGACGACACGATGACCGGGAGCGCGAGCCGCTTTTCGTGCTGGTAGAGCCCCGGCGCGACGAACGCCCAGGCCTGCCACAGCACGAAGGGCAGCGCGATGACGAACGCGGCCATCGCGGTCACCTTGAGCGGGACGAGGAACGTGCCGGTCACGTCGGTCGCGATCATCGTCGCGCCGTGCGGCAGCACTGCCAGCAGCGGCTTCGCGAGGATCGCGTAGATGTCCTTCGCCCACGGAAACAGCACCAGCATCACGACGACGATCGCGATGATCGCGCGCAGCAGCCGGTCGCGCAGCTCGACCAGGTGCGAGATGAACGTTTCCTGCGCGGCGCTTTCGCCCGAATCGCTCAACGGGAACCCCTCCCAGGGGCCGGCCGCTGCACGGCGTCGCGCCCCCGCTCCCGGAGGAGCGGGGTCCGCGCCCCCGTGGCGGCCCGGCGGGCGCGGAAACGTTGCGCGCGAGCGATCATCGGGGCGCCGTCAGATCCTGTCGAACCCGGGCAGGCTCGGCTGCCGCGCAGGCTCGGACGGCGGCGCGTCGGCCGACGGGGCCGGCGAGGGAGCGGTCGCCGGCGCAGCGATCTCGGCCGCCTGCAGCGGCGGCGGGGCGGGCGTCTCCGAGGCGCCCGCGTTGAGCTGGGCCTCGACCTCGCGCACGCCGCTCTGGACGTCCGTCGCCGCAGCGGTCATCGAGGATTCGAGCTCGTGCGCCGCGGACTTCATCTCCTGCTGGAGCTTGCGCAGTTCCTCGAGCTCCATCTCGCGGCTGATGTCGGCCTTCACGTCGTTGACGTAGCGCTGGAGCCGGCCGAACAGGTGGCCGAGCGTGCGCGCCGTCTTCGGCAGCCGCTCGGGGCCAATGACGATCAGCGCCACGACGGCGATGACGACGATCTCGGAGAAGCCGATGTCGAACATGGCGGGATCGCCGCACCGGCGCACCGCCCCGGCGCGGCAAGCGGCGCGCCGGGAGCGCGCCGTCCGGGAATCAGGACTTGGCCGAGGTCTCCTTGCGGACCTCGCCTTCGATCGTCTGCCCGCCGATCTTGCCCGGCGGGGCAGCCTCGGCGGAGGCGCCCTTCGCGGCGTCCGCCTCCTCGTTCGCGCCCTTGACGCCGTCCTTGAACCCCTTCACCGCGCCGCCCAGGTCCTGACCGATGTTGCGCAGCTTCTTCGTGCCGAAGATCAGCACGACGACAAGCAGCACGATGAGCCAGTGCCAGATCGAAAGTCCGCCCATGTCCTTCTCCTCAATGGTCCTTGCGCAGGATCATCGGGCCCAGCGAATCCGGCCCGCCGATCACGTGGATGTGGATGTGCTGCACTTCCTGCCTTCCGACGCGGCCGGTGTTGACGATGATCCGGAACCCGTCGTTCGCGCCCTGCGCGCGCGCGATCGCCGGCGCGAGCGCGAGCATCCTGCCCAGCAGCGCCTCGTCGCCCGGCGCGCAGTCGTACATCGTCGCGATGTGCTTCTTCGGGATGACGAGCACGTGCACCGGCGCGAGCGGCCGGATGTCGTGGAACGCCAGCACGTCGCCGTCCTCGTGCGCCTTGCGGCAGGGGATCTCGCCGGCGACGATCTTGCAGAAGATGCAGTTCGGGTCGTGCATTCGGCTCAGGGGTTCCGTGGGGAAGCAAGGGCGCGGGCCGACTCGATCGCGTCGTGGAGGCCGCGGGCATCGCCGGTCCCGATCATGACCGGCCGCTCGGACGCGAGCTCCAGCCGGATCGCCCATCGCCCCGCGACATTGTATAGCCAACCGGCCGGGGTCCAGTGGACGCCCCATCCCCACAGGACGCGGGTGCGGACGATGTCCACCTTCCGGATGTCCGCGATCTCAACCGATTTGCGCACGATCCCGACGCCCATGACCGCCCTCACCCGGCGATCGTCGACGACGACGCGCATCCATCCGAAGAGGAGGAACGCGAGCGCCAGCACGCCGTAGAGCGCCCACGGCAGCCACGGGACCGCCTCCAGCGTCGCGCGCGACACGGTCGCCGTGACCCAGGCCGCGAGCAGGGAGCCGATGACCGTGGCCACCGCCATCGTCGTGCCGAACTGCGCGCGCTCGTAGAGGACGCCGCCGCCCGAGGTCGAGGGCATCAGCGGCGCGACGCCTTCTCGTCGTGCCCGGAGCGCCCTTCGCGGCGCTCGAGCTCGGCGAGCACGTCGGCGGGCGAGAGGCCGTGGTGCGCGAGCAGCACGAGGCAGTGGAACCACAGGTCCGCCACCTCGGAGGTCACGCGCGCCGGGACGCCGTCCTTCGACGCCATTACCGTCTCGGTCGCCTCCTCGCCGATCTTCTTCAGGATCGCGTCGCCGCCCTTCGCGAGCAGGCTCGCGACGTAGGACGACGACGGGTCCGCGCCCTTGCGCGCCTCGATCGTCGCCGAGAGCCGTGCGAGCACGCCCGCGCGCGCGTCGTCAGTCGTCGCCATAGATCTCCTTCGGGTCGCGAAGCACCGGGTCGACGTCTCGCCACGCGCCGTCCTCGAGCCGCTTGTGGAAGCAGCGTTCGCGTCCGGTGTGGCACGCGATGCCGCCCGCCTGCTCGACGACGAGCAGGATCGCGTCGTCGTCGCAGTCGAGCCGGATCTCGCGCACTCGCTGCACGTGGCCCGAGCTCTCGCCCTTGTGCCAGAGCTTGCGACGCGAGCGCGACCAGTAGTGCGCCTCGCCGGTCGCCGCCGTGCGCTCGAGCGCCTCGCGGTTCATCCACGCGAGCGTGAGCACGCGGCCGCTGGCCGCGTCCTGCGCGATCGCGGGCGCGAGGCCGTCGGCGTTCCAGCGGACGGTGTCGAGGAAGGACGGCATGCCGGATGCGGGTTGGCGGATTCGAGGTCGGGGGGCGGCCGCGGGATGCGATCCGTCGATGCCCGTCGCCCATTCTAAGCGCAGGCGCACCGCCGCCTCCGGAGGCTCGCCGCCGGACGCCGGGATACCCGTTCCCGGGCCCGGCCCCGCGCGCCGGATCAGACGCGCACTTCGATCCCGGCGGCGCGCATTGCGGCCTTCGCCTGGCCGATCGTGAACTCGCCGTAGTGGAAGATCGACGCGGCGAGGACGGCATCGGCGCCGCCCTCGGTGATGCCGTCGACCAGGTGCCGGAGCGTCCCCACGCCGCCCGACGCGATCACCGGGACGTCGACCGCGTCGGACACCGCTCGCGTGAGCTTGAGGTCGAACCCGGTCTTCGCCCCGTCCCGGTCCATGCTCGTGAGCAGGATCTCGCCCGCGCCCAGCTCCGCCACCTCGGCCGCCCACTCGACCGCGTCGATGCCGGTCGGCGTGCGCCCGCCGTGGATCACGACCTGCCACTGGTCGACGGCGCACTGCTTCGCGTCGATCGCCGCGACGATGCACTGCGCGCCGAAGCGCTCGGAAGCCTCGCGGAAGAGCGCGGGCCGCTTCACGCCCGCGGTGTTGATCGAGACCTTGTCCGCGCCGGCGTTGAGCAGCCCGCGGACGTCGTCGACCGAGTTGACGCCGCCGCCGACGGTGAGCGGGATGAATACCTGGTCCGCGACCGCCTCGATCATCCCGTAGAGCAGCCCGCGCGTCTCGACGCTCGCGCGGATGTCGAGGAAGGCGAGCTCGTCGGCACCTTCCGCGTCGTAGCGCTTCGCGATCTCCACGGGATCGCCCGCGTCGCGCAGGTTGACGAAGTTGACGCCCTTCACGACGCGGCCGGCGGCGACGTCGAGGCAGGGGATGATGCGTTTGGCGAGCATCAGTTTCAGGAGTCAGGAACCAGAGGACAGGGATCAGCGGCGTGGCGGCCTGCGGGACGTCCGGGGGCGCGAGCGATCGCGCGTGACGCTCCGACAGATGAATGAAGCGGGAGTCGGCGCTCGATGCGCCGCCACCGGAATCGCAGGCGCCTCTGTCCTCTGTCCCCTGTTACCAGTTACCTGGCTCCTGCCTTCCCCGCCTCGACGGCCGCCCTGAAATCGAGCGTGCCCTCGTAGATCGCGCGCCCTGCGATCGCGCCGACGATGCCGTCGCTCTCGAACTCGCGCAGCGCGCGCACGTTGTCGAGGCTCGACAATCCTCCCGACGCAATCACCGGCACCCTGATCGCGCGCGCAAGGCGCACGGTGGCCTCGATGTTGATGCCGGTCATCATGCCGTCGCGGCCGATGTCGGTGTAGATGATCGCCTCGACGCCGTAGTCCTCGAACTTGCGCGCGAGGTCGACCACGTCGTGGCCGGTCATCTTCGACCAGCCGTCGGTCGCGACCTTGCCCTCGCGGGCGTCGAGCCCGACGATGATGTGGCCGGGGAACGCGTAGCACGCGTCGTGCAGGAATCCCGGGTTCTTGACGGCGGCCGTGCCGATCACGACGTAGGTGATGCCGTCGTCGAGGTAGCGCTCGATCGTGTCGAGGTCGCGAATGCCGCCGCCCAGTTGCACCGGGATTTCCTCGCCGACGACGCTCGTGATCTCGCGGATCACGTGCTCGTTCTTCGGGATGCCGGCGACGGCCCCGTTGAGGTCGACGAGGTGCAGCCGCTCGGCGCCCTGCTCGAGCCAGTGCTGGGCCATCGCGGCCGGGTCCTCGGAGAACACGGTGACGGCCTGCATGTCGCCCTGCTTGAGGCGGACGCAGTGCCCGTCCTTGATGTCGATCGCGGGAATGATCAGCATGGCCGGGAGCGCGCGGGAGGGCTTCGGTCGGAACGCGTCAGGGTCGCCCGTTCCAGGCGACGAAGTTTGCGAGCAACTGCAGTCCTGCGCGGTGGCTCTTTTCCGGGTGGAACTGGGTCGCGAAGATATTAGCCCGCGCCACCGCGCAAGTAAACGGCGCGGGATACTCGGTCGTCCCGGCGATCACCCCGGGATCGGCGGGGACCGCGCAGTAGCTGTGCGCGAAGTAGAAGCGCTCATCGTCCGCGATGCCCTGCCAGAGCGGGTGTGCCTGCGCCTGCCGGACCGGGCTCCAGCCCATGTGCGGCACCTTGAGGCGCTCGCCTCCGGGCAGGATCATCGCCTCGTCGCGGAATCGCCGGACCGTGCCCGGCAGGACGCCCAGGCCGCGCGTCGGGCCCTCCTCGCTCTCCTCGAACAGCATCTGGAGCCCGAGGCAGATGCCGAGGAACGGTCGCTCGCGCACGACCTCGAGCACGACGTCGCGCAGGCCGGAGTCGTCGATGCAGCGGATGCAGTCGGGCATCGCCGCCTGCCCCGGCAGCACGACCCGCGACGCCGACCGGATCGTCGCGGCATCGCCGGTGACCACGACGCGGGCCTCGGGCGCGACGTGCGCGAGCGCCTTCGCCACCGAGCGAAGGTTGCCCATTCCGTAGTCGATGACGGCGATGTCGGGCATCGGGGATCAGCGATCAGAGGACGGGGATCGGCCGCGTCGGGGGCCTGCGTGACGTCGGCAGCGCGAGCGATCGCGCGGACACGGGGAGCAGGAACGTGGAGGGGTCGGAGTTCCGATCACGCGCCGGCTCGACGTCGGGGCAATGCCGGCGCGCTCGACGCGCCGAAACTCCCGCTCGCCGTTCCCGGCCTTCCGTCACCTGACGAATCGTGGGCTCAGAGCGACCCCTTGGTCGACGGGATCGCGCCGGCGGCGCGCGGGTCGCGCGCGACCGCCATCCGGAGCGCGCGGCCGAACGCCTTGAACACCGTCTCGCACTGGTGGTGCGCGTTCGCGCCGCGCAGGTTGTCCACGTGCAGTGTCGCGAGCGCGTGGTTGACGAAGCCCTGGAAGAACTCGCTCGCGAGGTCGACGTCGAAGCTCCCGATCCGCGCGCGCGTGAACGCGACGTGGAACTCGAGGCCGGGACGGCCCGACAGGTCGATCACGACGCGCGAGAGCGCCTCGTCGAGCGGCACGTAGGCGTGGCCGTAACGGACGAGCCCCGCCTTGTCGCCCAGCGCCTTCGCAACCGCCTGGCCGACCACGATGCCGACGTCCTCGACCGTGTGGTGCGCGTCGATGTGCAGGTCGCCCTCGGCCTTGACCGA
>JAKLIE010000012.1 GCA_022709775.1 Pseudomonadota bacterium | reverse complement strand
AAGCGCCGCTGCTGCTGCTCGCGTCCGACGCGTCGGCCTACATGACCGGCGCCGTGATCGCCGTCGACGGCGGGCACGCCGTCAGCTCGCTTTGAAGGGATGGACGATGGATTTCACGCTCGACCCCGCGATCGACGACGTGCGACGCCGCGTCCGGCGGTTCGTCGACGAGCGGCTGATTCCGCTCGAGGCCGACCGCGCGAACTACGACGAGCACGAGAACGTGCGCGAGGACGTGCTCTCCGCGATGCGCGCGCAGGCCCGCGCCGAAGGGCTGTGGGCGCTGCAGATGCCGAAGTCGCGCGGTGGCGGCGGGCTGTCGTTCGTCGGCATGGCGGCGTGCTACGAGGAGATGAACCGCTCGATCTTCGGCCCGGCGACGTTCAACAGCGCCGCGCCCGACGACGGCACGATGATGGTGCTCGAGCGCGTCGGCACCGATGCGCAGAAGGCGCGCTGGCTGCAGCCGATCGTCGACGGCCAGGTGCGCTCGTCGTTCGTCATGACCGAGCCGCACCCCGGGGGAGGCTCCGACCCGGCGATGATCCGCACGACGGCCGAGCGCCGCGGCGACAAGTGGATCGTGCACGGCCGCAAGTGGTTCATCACGGGTGCGGCGTCCGCCTCGCACTTCCTGCTGATCGCGCGCACGTCCGACGACGTGCGCAAGGGCCACACGGCGTTCATGTATCACCGCGACCAGCCGGGATGGCGCCTCCTGCGCCGGATCCCGATCATGGGCCCCGAGGAGCACGGCGGCCACGGCGAGCTCGCCTTCGAGGGTCTCGAGATTCCCGACGAGAGCCGCCTGCTCGGCGTCGGCGACGGCCTCAAGGTCGCGCAGATCCGGCTCGGTCCCGCCCGGCTGACGCATTGCATGCGCTGGCTGGGTCTCGCACGCCGCAGCCTCGAGATCGCGAACGCCTACATCGACGTGCGCATGAGCGGCGGCAGGCGCCTCGCCGAGCGCGAGTCGGTGCAGCTCCTGATCGGCGAGGCGGCGCTCCAGGCGCGCATCGGGCGGCTGCTCGTGATGCATGCGGCGTCGAAGCTCGACGCCGGCGCGATGGCGCGCAACGAGCTTTCGATGGCGAAGGTGCACGTCGCCGACGCGCTGCACCGCGCCGTGGACACGGCGATCCAGCTCAACGGCGGACGCGGTTACTCGAAGGACACGCCGCTCGAGTGGATCTACCGCTACGCGCGGCAGGCGCGGCTGGTCGACGGGGCGTCCGAGGTGCACAAGATGGTGATCGCGCGTCACCTCGCGGAGGGCGCGGACACGTTCTGGGACTGGAACCACCTCGACCGGCCGAAGCGGTCGGGCGGCGGGTGAGCCATCGCGACGCCCGAGCGGCCGACGTCGCGCGGGCCGCGGGATTCGACGCCGGGCGGCTCGACGCGTTCCTGCGCGGCGCGGTGCCGGGTCTCGCGGGAAGCATGCGCCTCGCGCGCATCGGCGGCGGTCAGTCGAACCCGACGTTCTTCGTCGACTACGACACACGCTCGCTGGTGCTGCGCAAGCAGCCGCCCGGCGAGCTCCTGCCGTCCGCGCACGCGGTCGACCGCGAATTCCGGGTGATGCGCGCCCTCGGGCCCGCCGGCGTGCCGGTGCCGCGCACCGTGCTGTTCCACGCCGGGCGCGACGTAGTCGGAACGCCGTTCTACCTGATGGAAAAGCTCGAGGGCCGCGTGTTCGCGGCGCACTCGCTTCCCGGGCTCGCTCCCGCCGAGCGCGGTGCGATGTACCGTTCGATGGCCGAGACGCTCGCGACGCTGCACCTCGTCGACCCGGCAGCCATCGGGCTGGCCGACTATGGGAAGCCGGGGAACTACTTCGCGCGGCAGGTCGCGCGCTGGTCGAGGCAGTGGGAGGCGTCGCGCACGCGCGAGAACGCAGCGCTCGACCGATTGATCGCCTGGCTGCCCGCGCACATCCCCGAGGGCGACGAGGCGGCGCTGTGCCACGGCGACTTCCGCATCGGCAACCTGATGTTCGATCCGGTCGAACCGCGGGTGATCGCGATCCTCGACTGGGAGCTCTCGACGCTCGGCCATCCGCTCGCGGACCTGGGCTTCAACGCGATGGCGTGGCACACGCGGCCCGACGAGTACGGCGGCCTGCGCGGGCTCGACCTCGGAGCGCTGGGCATCCCGGCGCTCGACGACTACGTCGCGCACTACCTGCGCGTCTCGGGGCGCAGGGACGGCATCGCGCCGTTCCACGTCGCGTTCGCGCTGTTCCGGTTCGCGGTGATCTTCGAAGGCATCGCCGCGCGCGCGGCCGCGGGCAACGCCGCGTCCGACGACGCGTCCGAGGCCGGCAAGCTCGGTCCCGCGTTCGCGCGGCGCGCAGTGGAACTGGTCGGCGCGTGATTCGCGTTCCGGTCCTGCTCTTCGTCGCCGCCTGCGCCTCGGGGCAGGGTCATGCCCAGCCGGCTCCGGAATCGGCGGGCGTCCGGGTCGACAAGGCGTCTGTCCGCGCGCAGCGGTTCATGGCCGTGACCGCGAATCCGCACGCGACGGGCGCGGCGCACGCCATCCTTGCGCGCGGCGGCTCGGCCGTGGACGCGGCGATCGCCGCGCAGCTCGTGCTGGGACTCGTCGAGCCGCAGTCGTCGGGCATCGGCGGCGGCGCCTTCATGCTCGTGCACGATGCCCGCCGCTCGCGGCTCCTCGCGTACGACGGTCGCGAGACCGCGCCCGCCGCCGCTGCGCCGGGACGATTCCGGAAGCCCGACGGGACGCCGATGGCGTTTCGCGACGCCGTCGCTACCGGACTCGCCGTCGGCGTCCCGGGCGCGATGCGCATGCTCGAGCTCGCGCACCGCCGCCACGGCAGGCTCGCATGGTCCGAACTGTTCGCGCCTGCGATCGCGCTCGCCGACGACGGCTTCCGCGTGTCGCCGAGGCTGGCGATGCTGATCGCGGGCGATCGCCAGCTGAAGGCCGATCCGCGAGCATCCGCCTACTTCCACGATGCCGATGGCCGCCCGCTCGCCGCAGGAACGCTGTTGCGCAACCCCGCCTACGCCGCCACGCTGCGCACGCTCGCGCGGGAGGGCGCCGATGCGCTCTACCGCGGCGCGATCGCGGACGACGTCGTTGCGACCGTGAGGCGCCATCCGACGCATCCGGGCGACCTCACCCATGCCGACCTGGCCGGCTATCGGGCGATCGAGCGCGAACCGGTGTGCGGCATCTACCGGCGGCATCGCGTTTGCGGAATGCCGCCGCCGTCGTCGGGCGGGACGACGGTGCTCGCGATCCTCGGCATGCTCGAGCCCTACGACGTCGCGGCGATGGGACCGGCCACGTTCTGGAGCGTTCACTTCGCGAGCGAAGCGGGCAGGCTCGCGTTCGCGGATCGCGATGCGTTCGTCGCCGACCCCGCGTTCGTCGACGTTCCCGCGGGCATCGTCGATCCGGGCTACCTGCGCGAGCGCTCCCGGCTGATCCGGGCGACCGCGAGCCTGGGCCGGGCCGCGCCCGGCGACCCGCCCCGCGAGCGCGCGCGAAAGGTCGCGCACGCGCCTTCCGACGCCGCGGAGCTTCCGTCGACGTCGCATCTCTCCATCGTCGATGCGGATGGCAACGCCGTCGCGATGACGACGTCGGTCGAGGACGCGTTCGGCTCGCGCCTGATGACGGCCGGCGGATACCTCCTCAACAACCAGCTCACCGATTTCTCGTTCGAGCCCGCGGTCGACGGCAGGCCGGTGGCGAACCGCGTCGAGCCGGGAAAGCGTCCGCGATCGTCGATGGCGCCCACGATCGTCTACGATCCCGCCGGCCGCGTCCGGCTCGTGGTCGGCTCGCCGGGCGGGTCGGCGATCATCAACTACGTCGCGAAGGCGATCGTCGCGACGATCGACTGGAAGCTCGATCCGCAGGCCGCGGTCGCGCTGCCCAATTTCGGCAGCCGCAACGGGCCTACCGAGCTCGAGCAGGACACGACGGTCGCCGCGCTGGCGGACAGGCTGCGCGCGCTGGGTCACGACGTGTCGGTCCAGCCGCTCGCGAGCGGCGCGGGCGCGATCCTGCGCGAGCGCGGAACGTGGGTGGGCGGTGCCGACCCGCGGCGCGAAGGGACCGCGCGCGGCGAATGACCGCAGGTCCCGGCGCCTGGACCGCGGCAGCGCGGCTTGCGTGGCGGTCCGGGCCCGTTCATCATCGCGGTTCGTGCGGCACGACGAAGGCCGCGCGGCAGGAGGCACGATGACGAGACCGGGTTCGACGCCGCGCCATGAACCTCCCGATCCAGCGCCTCGGCGAACGCGCCCGGGCAAGCTACGCCTCGCACCTGTCCGCCCTTCCGCGGGATGACGTGCGCCTGCGTTTCGGGGCGCCTCTCGGCCGCGACGGCATCGACGCCTACGTCGCGCGCATCGATTTCGACACCGACGCGTTGTTCGCGGCGCACGACGATCGCCTCGAGCCGACCGGCGTCGCGCACGTCGGCATCGTCGACGGCACGGCCGAACTGGGCGTTTCCGTGCTGCCGGGCCATCGCGGACGCGGGCTCGGCAGCGCTCTCGTCGCGCGCGCCCTCGACCATGCGCGGAACCGGCGCATCGGACGCCTGTGGATGCACTGCCTCTCCGAGAACGCGACGATGATGCGCATCGCGCGGCGCGCGGGCATGGCGATCGTCGTCGACGCGGGCGAGGCCGACGCGTGGCTCGCTCTCTCGCCTCCCGATCCGGTATCGGTCGCGAGCGAGTTCGCCGCCGATCAGGTCGCGCTCTTCGACTACGCATTGAAGTCCCAGGTCGCGTCGATCGGCCGCGTCGCCGACGCGGTGCGCCGCGCGCGCTGAGTTGCGGACCGGGTCGCCGAGGATGAGCATTCCGGGCGTGAGGCGCGTCGCGGTCGTCCGCGGGGAGACCGGCCGGTGTCGCCGCTGCTCGCCGGCCTGACCTGGCTGCTCGTGTTCCAGAGCGCAGGCGAGGCCCTGACGCTCGCGACCGGCGCGCCGGTACCCGGGCCCGTCATCGGAATGGCGCTGCTGCTCGTTGCGCTGCGGCTGCGCGACGCACGCGATGCGGCGGCCGAGGCGCCGCTCGGCGTCGCGGCCGACGGCCTCGCGCGGCACCTGTCGTTGCTTTTCGTGCCGGCGGGCGTGGGCGTGATGCTTCACGCGGCGCGACTCGCGGACGAGGGCGCCGCGCTCGCCGTGGCGCTCGTCGCGAGCACGATCCTCGCGCTCGCGGCGACCGGGCTCACGTTCCAGTGGCTGCTGCGGCGCGCCGCGCGCCGCGAGCGGGCAGGATCGGATCGCGCGTGACCGACGAGCTGTTCCGGCTGTGGGTCTACCTGTCGTCGACACCGCTCGCCGGTCTCACGATCACGCTGGTCGCCTATGCGATCGGCTACGCGATCTACGCGCGCTCGTCGTTCCGTCCGATCGCCAACCCGGTGCCGATCGCGGTGGCGATCGTCGTCGCCGCGCTCGCCGCGACGCGCACGCCCTATCGCACCTACTTCGAGGGCGCGCAGTTCGTCCACTTCCTGCTCGGGCCCGCGGTGGTCGGGCTCGCGGTGCCGCTCGCGCGCGAATGGCGGGGAGTGCGCAGGCTCGCATTCCCGATCGTCGCGTCGCTCGTCGTCGGATCGGTGGTCGCGGCGACGAGCGCGGTCGGGATCGCGTGGGCGCTGGGCGTGTCGCCGGCGACGCTGGCGTCGCTCGTGCCGAAGTCGGTGACCGCCCCGGTGGCGATGGGCATCGCGGAGCGCATCGGCGGCCTGCCCGCGCTGGCGGCCGTGTTCGCGGTCGCGACCGGCGTGGCGGGCGCGGTCCTCGGGCGCTACGTGTTCGATGCGGCGGGCGTGAGCGACCTCCGCGCACGGGGGTTCGCCCTGGGACTGGCAGCGCACGGCATCGGGACGGCCCGCGCGTTCCAGGTGGACCGTGACGCGGGCACCTATGCGGGCCTCGCCTTCGGGCTGCACGCGCTCGCGGCGGCGCTGGCCATGCCGGTGGCCGTGGCGGCGTGGCGCGCGCTGTCCGGGTGACGGGCCCGGGCGGTTATACTCGCCGAGCGCCGCCGCCACGCCATGCCGTCCGAACTCGTTTCCGCGATCGTCCTCCTCGTGCTCGTCACCGATCCGTTCGGCAACGTACCGCTGGCCGTGGCCGCGATGCGCGGCGTGCCGCGCGAGCGACGGCTCCGCGTGATCGTGCGCGAATGCCTGATCGCCTACGCGCTGCTGCTGGTCTTCCTGTTCGGCGGCAAGGCCTTCCTGGCGCTGATGCACCTGTCGGAGGCGTCGCTGTCGATCGCCGGAGGCGTTATCCTGTTCCTGATCGCGCTGCGCATGGTCTTCGCGCACCCGGATGGCGTGTTCGGCGACACGACGCTGGCCGAGCCGTTCATCGTGCCGCTCGCCATTCCCGCGATCGCCGGCCCGTCCGCGATCGCGACCGTCATGCTGATGGCGTCACGCACCCCCGATGCGCTGCCGTCGCTGGTCGTCGCGGTGTCGGTCGCGATGCTCGTGACGGTCGTCGTCCTCGCCGCGGCCGACCGCGTCCATCGCGTGATCGGCGAGCGCGGCGTGCTCGCGATGGAACGCCTGATGGGTCTCGTGCTGACGGCCCTCGCCGTCGAGATGCTGCTTTCCGGCATCCGGATGTTCACTGCGCAACCCGCACGCTGAAAGGCAACCGATGCCCCCACCCGATTCGGGATTCGACAATGGAGCGCCGCGCGCTGCGGGCGAGCGCGCAGCGCGCTCCGGAGCGCTGGTCTCCGGACCCGGTCGCGAGGGCTGGCGGCCGGGGAGCGCGGGCTCCGGGCATCGCGAGGGCGGCGCGCCCGGCGGGCTGGCGGACTCGTTCTTCGCGCATTTCCTGCGCGCCCCGGCGCTCGTCGGCGGCATCGTCCCGTCGTCGCGCTCGCTCGGGCGCGCGATGTCGCGCCACGCCGCGGATTTCGACGCGATCGTCGAGCTGGGCGCCGGCGCCGGGTCGATCACGCGGTTCCTCGCTGCGGACCATCCGCGAACCGCGCTCGCCGTGATCGAGCGCAGCCCCGAGATGGCGCGCGGGATCGCGCGCGGATGGCCGCGCGTGTTCGTGCACACCGGTTGCGTGCACGAGCGCGCGGACGCGCTGCTTCTGCAACCCGCACGCACGGTTGCCGTGTCGTCGCTTCCGTTCAGGTCGCTGCCGGGCGATCTCGCGCGGACCACGTCGCGGCTGATCGAGCGCTTCCTGCTGGCGTATCCGGAGCGCCGGCTCGTCCAGTACAGCTACGGGCTGCGCGAGCCGTTCGCGTTCGAGTCTGCGCGGCTGCGCTGGCATCGCGCCGAGCGGGTGTGGCGCAACGTGCCGCCCGCGATCGTGTGGGTCGCGTCGCGGGCCGAGCCGTCGGACAGGGCATGAGCGCCATGCCGGCGGCGCGACGCGCCTTGCCGAGGCCGGTGCGATGACCGGCCTCCCGCTTTCGCCCGAAGGCGGCGCCTACCCCGCGGCGAACGCACGGGTCGCCGTCTGGGACTGGCCGGTGCGCGTCGTGCACTGGTCGATGGCGCTGCTGGTCGTCGCGCTGGTCGTCACCGGGCTCGTCGGCAACGAGGCCCTGCTGTGGCACATGCGATTCGGCCAGGCGCTGCTGGCGCTCGTGCTGTTCCGGGTGCTCTGGGGATTCGTCGGAAGCCGCAACGCGCGCTTCCGTGCGTTCGTGCGCGGGCCTCGCGCGGCGGCGAGCTACGTCCGCTCGCGGGTCCGGCGCGCGCCCGAGATCCATGCGACGCACAACCCGATCGGCGGCTGGATGGTGGTCGCGCTGCTTGCCGCGCTGCTCGTGCAGACCGGTACCGGGCTGTTCACGAACGACGACATCCTGTGGGACGGGCCGCTGGTCAAGCGGGTGACGAAGGACGCCTCCGACGCGATCTCGTCGTTCCACCGCCGGTTCGCCTGGGTGGTCGTGACGCTCGCCGTCCTGCACGTGCTCGCGGTGGTCGCCTACCTGACGCTGTTCCGCGAGAACCTGGTCAAGGCGATGATCGACGGCGTGAAGTCGCTGCCCGCCGACCTCGCCGACCCCTCCGCGGCCAGCGCGTCGAGCGTGCGCGCGATGGTGCTGCTCGCGTTCTGCGGAATCGCCGTCTGGTTCGTGCTGCACCGGCTGGCCTGAGGAAGGTGGACGTCTGCGCTGCTGCTGCCGGACGGCCTCCTGCCCTCATCGACTCGACTCGTTCCGGGCGCTCGCGCGCTTCTACCGCGCCTCGCGCAGGCGACCGGCCGGATCGGCTTCCCATCGTCGCTGCGCCTTCGACCGGTCGAAGGGCGGCAGGATCGATCGCTCGATGTTCGCAGCGCGAAGCGCGGCGAATCTGCTCCGGAAGTCGGCGATGTTCTCCTCGGACCGGTCGGTGATCCGGACGTCGAACGTGGCGCCGTAGAAGCCGAAACCGGCAAAGGCCTCCATCACGAGTCCTCCCGGTCCCCACACGAAGGGAGGGGGAGCGGCCCGGAACTCGCCCGCCTCTCGCGCTCGCATCGTCGCGAACAGATGGCCCAGACAGAAGACGCCTGCGCCGCGGGTCGTCACGTCCGCATGGATGGGCACGACGAAGGAGCCGTGCAGGATGTCCTGCCCTTCCAGGGAGAGAATCTCGTGCTCGCCGTTGTCGAGGTCGAAGCGCAGGAAATACCCGCCGCCTCCTTCCGCAGCGGCGCGCCTTGCATCGTCGTCCACCCGAAATGCGACGCAGCCGCTGCCGTCGGCCGCGCCTTTCCTGCAAACGCGCACGAACAGCGGCTCGAGCCGGACGGACGGCCGATACGTGTTCGTCGGCGTTGCCGTCATCAGGAGCACCGCGTCTGTTCCGCGCGGTGCGTCCGAGTCGGCCTGGAACGCCATCGTCGCGGCGCATCCCGCCAGGGCGGATGCCGCAAGCGCCGCGAGGGACGCGACCAGCCGGTTGACCACTCCCGCCTCCCGTCGCGAGTACCCCGCAATGCTGTGCCGTTGCGAGGCGAGTGCGTTGCCGAAGGTCGAGGCTGCAGCCATCGGACGTGCATCGCGGCCCTGTAGCGACATTTTCGACGCCGGGGCGGATGCCGGTCCGTCCTCCGAGAGGGGGCCTCCGGTCCGGATGGAATAGGGCCGGTCTTCCTCGGCCCCGTCCGGGTCTCCATCACCCGACGACCACGGTTCCGACGGGCCATACCGACAGGATCGGGAGCGGGCGCCACCCGACCACGCGCACGGCCGATGCATGACCGGTGCTCTGGACTCGTCTGCGGTGAGCCGAGGCAGGGTGTGCTTGACACCGGCCGCCCCGGTACGAAGCTCGCGCCGGCGCCGGGAAGGACGGCTACCGCTGCTCCGAGAACAGGTCCGACACGACGCCGCGCAGCCACTGGTTGCCCGGCTCGCGATGGGACCTCGCGTGCCAGAACAGGTTGATCGCGATCTCCGGCAGCTTGGCGGGGTGCGGGACGTGGGTGAGACCGAAGGGCTCCACGCAACGCTGCGCGAAGCGCTCGGGCACCGTGGCGATCATGTCGGTCTCGCTCAGGATGTGGCCGATCGCGACGAAATGCGGCACGCGCAGGCGGATGCGCCGGCGGATGCCCGCGTCGTCGAGCATCGCGTCGACGCGGCTGTGCCCCGTGCCGGCGGCGACGACGACGACGTGGTCCGCGTCCGAGAATTCCGTCAGCGTGATCTGGCGCCTGTCGAGCCGGTGCCCCCTGCGGAACATGCAGACGTAGCGGTGGCGGAACAGCCTTCGCTGGAAGAATCCGGCCTTGAGGTCGGGCAGCAGGCCCAGCGCGAGGTCCACGCGGCCCGCCTCCATCTCGTCCTTCAGGCCGGCGGCCGAATGTCGTACGGTGCTCACGCAGACGTTCGGGGCCACGCGCGCCAGGTGCTCCATCAGGGGCGGCAGGAAGTAGATCTCGCCGATGTCCGTCATCGCGAGCACGAAGGTGCGCGTGCCGGTGGCCGGGTCGAAGGACGTGCGCTGGTTGAGCGCGCTGTGGATCGCGCCGAGCGCTTCCGCCACCGGCGCTGCGAGCCGCGCGGCGAAGGGCGTCGGCTCCATGCCTTTCGAGGTCCGCATGAACAGTTCGTCCCCGAGATGGCGCCGCAGGCGCCGCAGCGCGTTGCTCACGGCCGGCTGCGTGATGCCCAGCGTTTGCGCGACGGCGTTCACGCGGCGCTCGACGACGAGCTGGTTGAACACGATCAGCAGGTTCAGGTCGAGGTCGTTCAGGTCCATGGCGGACATTCACAATGGTGATGTGGAATATATTCTTCATTTTATCGACTAATCGACCGCCGGGGACCATCATCGACACCGATCCCGTTCGCGGCTGACCCTCCATGAAGATCCGGATCCTGGGCGCTGGCCCTGCGGGCCTGTACTTCGCAGCGCTGATGAAGCGCCTCGACCCGTCGCACGACGTCGCGATATTCGAGCGCAACCCGCGCGACGCGACCTGGGGCTTCGGCGTGGTGTTCTCCGACCGTGCGCTCGAGTTCCTCCGGGCCGACGACGAGGCGCTCTACCGCTACCTGACGCCGCATCTCGAGACGTGGCCCGACATCACGATCGCCCACAACGACACGGCGATCCCGGTCGCCGGCAACGGCTTCGCCTCGATCGGCCGACTCGAGCTCCTGACGCTCCTGTATCGCTACGTCGAGGATCTCGGCGTGAAGCTCGTCTTCGACGCCGAGATCACGACGCTCGGGCAGCTGGGCGAGGCGGATCTCGTCGTCGGGGCGAACGGCGCGTTCTCGTGGATCCGCGAACAGAACGAGGGCAGGTTCGGCACCACGACGGACTGGCGGCCGAACAAGTTCATCTGGTACGGCAGCACCAGGGCCTTCGACAGCCTGACGCTGACGTTCCGCGAGACCGAGCTGGGCGTGTTCTGCGCGCACCACTATCGCTACCGCCCGGACCGCAGCACGTTCCTGGTCGAGGTCGAGAAGTCCACCTGGGAGCGCGCCGGCTTCGGCGCGATGAGCCCCGACGACACGATCCGGACCTGCGAGCGGGTCTTCGCCCGGGACCTGGACGGGCATCGCATCCTCTCGAACCATTCGCAGTGGCGGAACTTCCCGGCCATCTGGAACGAGCGCTGGAGCTTCGACAACGTCGTGCTGCTCGGCGACGCGCTGCGGACGGCACACTTCTCGATCGGCTCCGGCACGCGCCTCGCGATGGAGGATTCGGTCGCGCTCTTCAAGGCATTCAGGGACGCGGGGACGAAGGACGTGCCGGCCGCGCTCGCACTGTTCCAGCAGACGCGCAAGCCGCCGATGAAGAAGATCTGGGATGCGGCGAACGCGAGCCTGCGCTGGTACGAGGACATGGACCGCCTCGTGCGAACGCTCTCGCCGGTGGAGTTCGCCTACAGCTACATGACGCGGACGGGCCGCGTCGACCACGCCGAGGTGACGCGCCGGGATCCGAAGCTCGCGGAGGCCTACGAGGCGCTGCATCCGGACGTCCGAGCCCAAGGAGGACGATCGTGAACCAGAAACTGGGCCGCCTGCAGGACCTGCCGGGCGACTACGTCGAGGACCTGCGGGCGCAGAACACGCTGCCGCTGTGGCCGTCGCTGCGCTCGGTGCTGCCGTACGG
>JAKLIE010000119.1 GCA_022709775.1 Pseudomonadota bacterium | reverse complement strand
GAGCAAGGACACGACCGACCCGTTGGCGTCGGCCAAGGCCGTGTCGGCCTGGCTCCGGCAGCTGCCCGCACTCGACGTCATCGGCCGCCAGCAGCACGTCATGCGCGCCTTCGACGGCATGCGCCTGTCGCGCAAGCCCATCGACCCCGCACGGGTCCAGGCGATCCAGTTCCTCGACGCCGCGCTCGGCACCGACCGGCGGCAACTCATCAAGCAGTTCGTCGAGAACGCCGAGACCGGCCCCAAGCTCGCCGAGCGCCTGTGGCAGGCGATCTACGAGATGGCGCAGGGATTCATGCATGCCTACCAGGCCGCGCTCGAGGAGGCGCTGTCGCAGCAGGGGAACGCACGCTGGAAGCCGCTGGTCCCGCTCCTCTTCGCCCGGCACATGCATTACGCGGGTACCGATGCGAAGCTGCGGGTGTTCAGGTACGAGCGCTGGATTCCGGCGAAGTGGGCGGAGATGCATCGCTCGTTCCTTCGCGCGACCGAGCTCGGCGTCGAGCGCGTACCGACGACGCTGACCGGCGCGGTGCCGAACGCGACGCCGTGGACGATGGAGCAGGAGTACCTGTACACGCTGCTCGTCCACCAGCTCAACACCGGCAACATGACGCCCGGCGAGCTCGACTGGGCCTGCTCGCAGCTCCGCGCGTGGAGCCGACGGCTCGCGCTGGACGCGGTGCCGCGTTCGCCCGAGGGGTTCTTCGTCGACATCGCCGGCAGGACCGGGCTGCAGCGGCGCACCGGCAACGATTCGGGGTCGATGCTGCGCTACGTCGACACCTCGGCGCTGGCGGATCAGATCGACCGGGCGATCGCGTCGCTGCGCCATGCCGAGTCGACCGACCTTGGGCCCGCCGGACCGATCAACCAGCAGCGCATCGCGATCCTCGAGAAGGTTCGCCCGTCGGTGGCGCCGAACGTGCTGAACGACCTTCGTCGCGATGCGCGCATCGCCTGCAAGGTGTCGGCGCGCGTGCGCATCGGCCTCGCGCGCGTCTGCCACGAGCTCGCGGCGAAGGATTCCGGCGAGGCGGCGCCCGAGGGCGGAGGCGAGCAGATCGAGGTCTATGCGGTGGCGGACACGCCGCGGGCCAGGCGTCCGGCGCACGACGAGAACGACTCGCTGGTCGCGAGCCTCGCGTCGTTCTCCGATCCGATGTGGCAGGTCAAGGACCGCAGCGTCGCCGGCCTGCGCATCGCCGCCTCGGGCGGCATCGGCCAGAGCCTCGCGCTCGGCGGCCTGGTCGCGGTGCGGCAGAGCGACGTCTCCGATTGGGTGCTCGGCGTCGTGAGGCGGATGAACAAGGTCAGCAACGACGAGGTCGAGGCGGGCGTGTCGATCATTGCCGAGCGGTTCGTGCCGGTGACGCTCTTCACCAAGCGCGATCCGCGCGAGGACCTGGGCTTCGTCGTCAACGGCATCGACGTCGGGACGATCGGCGCGCGCTTCGACGGTCTCTACCTTCCGCCGCCGTCGCGTCCCGACAAGCCGCTCTCGGTCAAGACGCTGATCGTGCCCACCTCCGAATACTCGGACGGCCGCAGCGTCGTGCTGATGACCGGCCGCTCGGTCTACACGGTGGCGCTTCGCCATCTCGTCGAGCAGCGCGCCGAGTGGAGTTGGGCGACGATCCAGATCCTGGAGAAGAAGGCGCGGGTGTAGCTCGACCCCCCCGAGGCGCGCGAAGCGCGCCTCCCCCCAGGGGGCACTGCGCCCTTGGGGCGGCCCGGCGGGCGCGGACATCCCCCCGAGGCGCGCGAAGCGCGCCTCCCCCCGGGGGGCACCGCGCCCTTGGGGCGGCTCGCTCGGGGCGGCCCTTCGCTCGCCGGCTCGCGTAGCGCGGGGTCAGTCGGCCGGCCGGAAGCGCAGCGTGAGCGTGCGCGAGAAGAGTTCGGTGCGATCGGGCCTCGGGAGCGGGCTCGACTTCAGGATCGCGCGCGCGAGCGCCTCGTCGTAGGCCTTCACGCCGCTCGATTTCCTGAGATGCGCGTCGATGATCTCCCCGGTCGGCAGCTGGACCACCTCGAACACCGCTTCCGGATTGCCGGGGAGGTCCGGCGGCAGGATCACGTTGCCGCGGATCTTCGACTGGATCCGGCGGATCCAGTCGGCCTGCGCCGCCGCCGCCGCGGTGGCCTCGGCCTGCGCCTTCGCGCGTGCCTGCGCGTCGGTGCGGGCCTTCGCCTCGGCCTGCGCGCGCTCGCCCGCCTCGCGCTCGGCCTCCGCGCGGATCGCCTCGGTCGCGCGCTGCTGGCGCTCGCGCGCGTCCGCGGCGCGTTTCTCGTCCGACTTGCGCTTCTCGTCCGCGAGCCGCTTCTCCTCGGCCGCCTTCTTCTCGTGCTCGCGCTTCTCGGCCTCGGCCTTCTCGCGCTGCCGGCGCTCCTCCTGCTGTTTCGCCCTGAGCGCGAGCTCGGCTTCCTGCGGATCCGCCTTGGGCGGCGGCGGCGGCGGAGCGACCCTGGGCTCCACCTTCGGCGCCGGCGGCGGGGGAGGCTCGACCTTTGCCTCGGGTTCCGGCGCGCGTGCCCTGACCGGCGGCGCATAGAGCTCGGCGGTGACCGGCTCGGGCGGGCGGCTCTGCCAGCGCACCGACCAGACGAGGACGCCCACGAAAGCGAGGTGAACGAGGATCGCGAGCACGAGCGCGAGCTTCCGCCCGGGCCGTCGGCGCCCCGAGTCGGGTTCCGGCGCGCGTCGCTCGCCTTTCATTCGCACGCTACTGCGACGTCCGCGCGAGCAGGCCGACCTTGCGCACGCCGTTGCGCTGGAGCAGGTCGAGCACCGCGAGCACGTCCTCGTAGCGCGCCGACTTGTCGGCGGCGATCACGACGCCCTGCCCGGGCGCGCGCGCCTGCTTGTCCGCGACGCGCGCGACGAGCTCGTCGCGCGAGACCTTCACGGCGGGCGCGCCGGCGGCGGCCTGGTCGCGCAGCCACAGCGACTGGTCGGCGCGCAGCGTCACCTCGAGCGGCGCGACCGGCACGGTGAGCCGGGTGCCCACCGACGGCAGCGAGATCTCCCCCGGCGTGATCAGCGGTGCCGTGACCATGAAGATCACGAGCAGCACCAGCATCACGTCGATGTAGGGCACGACGTTGATCTGGCTCATCGACTTGCGCTGGCGGCGCATCGTGGGTCCCGATCGTCAGCCCTGCCTCTGCAGGATGTTCGAGAACTCCTCGATGAAGGTCTCGTAGCGCGTCGCGAGGCGGTCCACGTCGTGCGTGTAGCGGTTGTACGCGACGACCGCGGGGATCGCGGCGAACAGGCCCATCGCGGTCGCGACGAGCGCTTCGGCGATGCCGGGCGCGACCTGCGCCAGCGTCGCCTGCGCGACGTTCGCGAGGCCGCGGAACGCGTTCATGATCCCCCACACAGTCCCGAACAGTCCGACGTAGGGCGACACCGATCCGACGCTCGCGAGTCCCGCGAGATGCGCCTCGAGCGCGTCGATCTCGCGCTGGTAGGCGGCGCGCATCGCGCGGCGTGCGGCGTCCAGCGTCAGCGTCGACGAGGAGCCCTGCTTCCGGTGCTTCGAGTACTCGCGGAATCCCGCCGAGAAGATGTGCTCGAGGCCGCCGCCGCGGCGGGACTGCGAAGCCCTCTGGAAGAGCTCGGCCAGGTCGCCGCCCTTCCAGAATTCGTCCTCGAACCGGTCGGCGTCGCGCTTCGAGGCCGCGAGCTGGAACATCTTCTGGAAGATCTGCCACCAGCTCCACAGCGACAGCCCGGCGAGCAGCGCCATGACCGCCTGCACGATGATCGACGCGTTCGCCACCATCGCGACGAAAGACAGGTCCGCGTGGACGTTCAAGGGGGGGCCTCCATCAGGCGGGCGAGCTCGCGGGGCACGCGGGCGGGCGCCCAGCCGTCGCGCGCGAGACAGGCCATCCGCACGCGGCCTTCGACGAGCACGTCGTCGCCTCGGCGCACGCTCTGGTGCGCGAGCATCTGCGCGCGTCCGACGGGCTCGAACGCGACGGTCGCCTCCAGGCGATCGCCCAGCCGCGCGGAACCGCGGAAATCGATCTCGGCACGGGTCACGACGAATACGACGCCGTGCGTGCGCTCGAGTTCCGCGAGCGGGAGCCCGTGCGCGTCGAGCCACTCGGTGCGGGCGCGCTCCATGAACCTGAGGTAGTTCGCGTAGTAGACGACGCCGGCCGCGTCCGTATCCTCGTAGTAGACGCGGACCGGGAAGGCGAACGGCTTCGAGCCGACGGGAGTCCGCCCGGCGCCGGACGCCGTTGCGGCCCGGCGGGCCGGGTGCTCCTTCGCTCGGCCGGGGGGAACGCTCATTCGCCCGGGAACAGGTCGGCGGCGGCGCCCGGCGACGGCGGCGCGAGGCCGAGCAGGCGCCACGATTGCGCGGTCGCGACGCGCCCGCGCGGGGTGCGCTGCAGGAAGCCCTGCTGGATCAGGTACGGCTCGAGCACGTCCTCGATCGTCTCGCGCTCCTCGCCGATCGCGGCGGCGAGGTTGTCGACGCCGACGGGGCCGCCGTCGAACTTCCGGACGATGGTCGTCAGGAGCTTGCGGTCCATCACGTCGAGCCCCTGCGCGTCGACGTCGAGCATCGACAGCGCGGCGTCGGCCACCGCGCGATCGACCTTGCCGGCGGCGCGCACCTCCGCATAGTCGCGAACGCGGCGCAGCAGCCGGTTCGCGATGCGCGGCGTACCCCGGGAACGGCGCGCGATCTCGAGCGCCCCGTCGGCGTCGACCGGCACCGACAGCAGCTTCGCCGAGCGCGCGACGATGCGCGTCAGCTCCGCGGGCGTGTAGAACTCGAGGCGCGCGACGATGCCGAAGCGGTCGCGCAACGGGTTCGTCAACATGCCCGCGCGCGTCGTCGCGCCGATCAGCGTGAACGGCGGCAGGTCGAGCTTGACGCTGCGCGCCGCCGGGCCTTCGCCGATCATGATGTCGATCTGGAAGTCCTCGAGCGCCGGGTAGAGAATCTCCTCGACGATCGGCGAGAGCCGGTGGATCTCGTCGATGAACAGCACGTCGCGCGGCTCGAGGTTCGTGAGCAGCGCCGCGAGGTCGCCGGGACGCTCGAGCACGGGCCCCGAGGTCTGCCGCAGGTTCACGCCGAGCTCGTGCGCGACGATGTGCGAGAGCGTCGTCTTGCCGAGCCCCGGCGGGCCGAACAGCAGCACGTGGTCGAGCGCCTCGGCGCGCCTGCGCGCCGCCTCGATGAAGATCGACAGCTGGCCGCGGATCTTCTCCTGACCGACGTACTCGTCGAGCATGCGCGGCCGCAGCGCGCGCTCGAGCGCCTCCTCGCGCGGGTCCGCGGGCTTCGGCGTCACCACGCGCTGGAAGGCGTCGCTTTCGATGGCCATCGCGGTAGTCTAAGCCGCTTCCCGCGCCGCCGGGGCGGCGCGCTTCCCGCGCCGGTCCCCGGGAAACCGCCGGATGTGCAGCGTCTTGTCGACGATCGCGACGATCTCGCCGGCGTCGTCGACGACGTGCACGGTGAACGTCGGCTCGTGCTTGCCGCCGTTCGCCGTGGCGGCGCGCGCGCGTTCGACCGCGCGCGGGTCGAGGCGCATGCGCGCGTGGACGGGCCCGCGGCCGGGCTTCACGTAGCGGATCGCACCGGCCTTGTCCCACACGACGTAGTCGGGGCCGAGGTTGTGCATCATCATCAGCGCGGGGAACGGATCGGTCATCGCGTAGAGCGAACCGCCGAACTGCGTGCCGAAGTAGTTGCGGTTGAGGAGGCCGAGCTTCATCGTGACCTCGACCTCCCGGTAGTCGGCGGACACGCGCGTCACTCGGATGCCGGCGCCGCGGAACGGCGGCCAGAGGTTCATGCCGCGGCGGAGCAGCGAGGGCGACACCTTCAGCCTGCGGAGGAATCCCTGCCGGCTCGACGACCTCGGCGCGCGTGCGGCCGGGGGCGCGGCCTTCGACGCAGGGCGGCCTCCGGAGGGCGCACGGCGTGCGCGTCGGGGCGATGCGGCTGCGGGCGTCTTCACGCCTTCGCCAGGCGCTTCAGCGACTGCCGGATGCCGTCCGCGACGGCGACGCCCTCGGGCAGATCCTTCACCGCGGCGACGGCTTCCTTATCGCTGTAGCCGAGCGCGAGCAGGGCGTGCAGCACGTCGGCCGACGCGGGTGCGGCGCGGTGGACGCCGACCGTCGACGTGAGATCCGCGCCGAGCCTGTCCTTCATCTCCAGCAGGATGCGCTCGGCGGTCTTCTTGCCGATCCCGGGGATCTTCGTAAGCCGCCCGGACTCCTGCATCGTGACCGCTTGCGCGAGCTCGGCGACCGAAAGTCCCGAGAGCACCGCGAGCGCCATCTTCGC
>JAKLIE010000118.1 GCA_022709775.1 Pseudomonadota bacterium | reverse complement strand
CCTTCAGTGGAGGCGCTCGCGGGTCTTCCGCCCGCTGTCGGGCGAGCCTCGCCGCGATCCGCGCTCGCGCGCGGCGCTGGCGCGCCTGCGGTCGTGCCAGTAGCGATAGATGAGCACCGCGGCGAGCGGAAGCTCCTCGACGAGCGAGGCGCGCTTCTCCTTGTCGTCGATCCACTCGGCGAACTCGGGGTCCTGGTCGCCGAACGCGAGCGCCTCGACCGGGAAGATCCAGTCGCGGGCCTCGCGCGAATCGTAGAGCGGCTGCCAGTCGTCGTCGCGCAGCTTGACGCCCGACATGTAGCCCTCGCACCACGCCGTGGCCTCGCCCGGCCCCTTCTCGGCGGACTTCGCCGCGCGCTCGTCGGACAGGTACAGGAGCGGCTTGAATCGCGTCGGCGACTCCTCCAGCGTCCTCTGCAGGCCGACCAGGTGCCGGAGCATCAGGCCCATCACGCGCTGCGCCTGCTCGGAGGAGCCGTAGGCCGGCGTCGCGGCACGGCCACCCTCGCTCCAGACGCCCGGGATCCACTCGGACGGCTGGATGACCGCCGGACCGCTCACGATCGCGCAGAGATAGCCGTCGAGCATCTCGAGGTCCATGCAGTCCTGCGGCACGGCGTCCGAGGCGAGGAAGGTCTCGAGCTCGTCGAGCTCGGCGTCGGTCAGCGGTTCGTCGAGGGCACGGTCGGGCAGGCGTTCGGCCATGGGTGAGGCACTTTCGGCGGCGGGTAACCCGATATCATCGCTCTCCCGGCCCCGAAACGCAATGCACGCCGGGCCGCACCGGCGCGGTGCGGCGGTCGTGCTACGCTTCGGGCCGCCCTGGCCTCCCGACCGATGCCGCCGAAGATCAAGACCCAGGCGTTCCTCGCGACGCTCCCGCTGTTCAAGGAACTCGCGCCCGCCGAGCTCGACCGCGTCGCGGCGAGCACGACGGAGCTGCACGTGCCGCGCGGCGAGATCCTGTTCAACAAGGGCGACCCGACGACCGGGTTCTACCTCGTCATCTACGGGCAGGTGAAGCTGTCGTTCGTCACGCCGTCCGGACAGGAGAAGGTCGTCGAGATCATCGGGCCGGGCGGTTCGTTCGGCGAGGCGCTGATGTTCATGGAGAAGCCGTACATCGTGATGGCGCAGACGCTGGCCGACACGATGCTGCTCCACGTCGCGAAGGACGCGGTGTTCGACGAGCTCGCGCGCGAGCCGGCGTTCGCGAAGAAGATGCTGGCGGGCCTCTCGCGACGCCTGCACTCGCTCATCTCCGACGTCGAGAGCTACTCGCTGCAGTCGGGCACTCAGCGCGTGATCGGGTACCTGCTGCGGCAGGACGACGCGCAGGCCGCCGACAGCGGCGCGACGAAGCTCACGCTGCCGGTGTCGAAGGCGATCGTCGCATCGCGGCTCAACCTGACGCCGGAGCACTTCTCGCGCATCCTGCACGACCTGCAGACGCTCGGGCTCATCAACGTCGACGGCCGCGACGTGCACATCGTCGACGTCGCGCGGCTGCGCGCGTACACCGGCTAGCGGCGCCGCCGCGCGGCCTCCCTGGACGCACGACGCGATTCGCGGCGTCGCGCGTCGGCCGCTGCCGACACTCGCATGCATGCGCGTCGATCCCCGTCCTGCGGACGGGGCCCCTCGCCGCGCAGCTCGGTCGGCTAGTGACTCGTCCCCGCCTCGCGGGTGATCTTGTTCCAGACGTTGTACTTGCCGACCGGCTTCGACGCGGGGATGCGCTTCACTTCCTTCAGCGTCGCCGCGTCGTAGACGACGACCGCGCCGTCGTTCTCCCACACGCTCGCGAGCGCGTGCTTCCCGTAGCGGTCGAACTCGATGTGCGCCGCCGTCCTGCCGGGCGACGGCGTCACCTCGCCGACGACGGCGAGCGTGCGCTTGTCGATCACCTGCAGCGTGTCCTTCCGCGCGCCCATCATCGAGTCGATCCACGCGTACGGCGTCGCGTCGTGGCTGCGCATGAAGAAGCCCGGGCCGTTCGTCGCGATCTGCTTCACGGTCTTCCAGGTCTTCGTGTCGATCACGGTGACGATGCCGTCCTTGAGGTTCGGCGTCGCCATCACCGTCCTGCCGTCGTGGACGAACGTGATGCCTGAGCCCAGGTGCGGCATGCCGGGCAGGTCGAGGTCGGCGATCTTCCGGCGTACGTCCAGGTGCACGACCTGCCCCTTGCCCGCCTCGCGCGACGCGCCCATAACCTCGCTGTAGTCCTGCGTGAAGAAGAAGTCGTCGAGCGTGTCCTGCAGCACCGACCTGCGCACGTTCATGAACCCCGGGACGAAGGCGCCCTCGCGGTACTGGAAGTCGTGGATGACGCCGATCGGTATCTCGGGCGCCTTCGGATCGTAGCTCACCTCCCAGACCTCGGGGATGTCCTTCAGCGCGACGACGAAGCTCCTGCGCGGCGTCGCGTCGTAGACCGCGGACACGCGCGAGCTCTTCCTGCCCTCGCGGTCGACGGCCGGCATCACCTTGACGAGGTTCAGGTCGGCGTCGAGCACGACCACCGAATGCGGCAGGTAGTTGCCGACCATCACGTACCTGCCGTCGCCGGAGACCGCCGCGTTGCGCGTGTTGAGGCCCGCACGCACTTCCGCGACCATCGCGAGGTTCCAGATGTCGTACTTGCTGATCCATCCGTCGCGGGACGCGAAGTAGACGAAGCGCCCGTCGGGCGAGAACTTCGGTCCGCCGTGCAGCGCATACCGCGTCGGGAACCGCGCGATGCGCTCGAAGCGGTCGCCGTCGAGGATCGACGCATGGTGGTCGCCCGCCTCGACGACGACGAACAGGTTGAGCGGGTCGGCGGAGAAGGACGGCCTGTCCGGCAGCGAATCGCGCGTCCGATGGACGACGCGCGACGCCCGAATGTCCGCCTCGCCCCACGCGGGCTTCGTCGTCGGCGGCGAGTAGACGTAGGCGACGAGCGCGTCGATCTCGGCCTTCGAGAGCGCGGGGGAGAACCCCGCCATCTGCGTCGCAGCGCGGCCCTTCGCGATCGTCTCGGCCGCGGCCGGCTTGCGCAGCCGCTCGAGGCTTTCGGGCAGCAGGGCCGGGCCCATCAGCCCGAAGCGGTCGGCGCCGTGGCACGAGGCGCAGTGCGTCGCGTAGAGCGCCCCCGCATCGACGACGGCCGCGGGCGTCGCGGCGGCCGGTGCGGGCGACTGCGCCGCCGCCGCGCCGGCGAACGCGACGACGAGCACCGCGATCGCGATATAGACCGACCAGCCGATCGCGCAGCGCCAGCGCGAGAGCAGGGAGAGTCCGCACCCGGCGGGCGTTGCCTGTCCCGGCTCCCGCACCGGAGCATCGAAGTCCGACCCCCGTCCCGCTTGCATGGGCTCCGACCCGGGCGTTCCCGCCGCGCAGGTGAACTTCACGTCCGCACTCCGTTCGCCTTCACGGTCGGCACGGGCTCGGCGGCCGCATCCGCGCGCCTCACCCGGACGTACGGCTTCGCGACGAGACGTTCGCCGCCCGCCTCGATGCCGAGCTCGTCGTCGTCGAGATAGCAGCCCGGATCCTCGGCCCACGCGTCCTTCGCGATCTGCCAGGCGCGCACGCGCGTGTTGCCGCCGCAGACGTCGAAGTACGAGCAGCGCGCGCATCGCCCCTTGACCGGGCGCGGGGTCGACTTCAGTCCCGCCATCAGCGGATCGGACGTGTCGCGCCAGATCTCGGAGAACGGCCGCGTCTTCACGTTGCCGAGCGTGTAGTCCCACCAGAACGTGTCGGGGTGGACGTTGCCGAGGTTGTCGATGTTGGCGATGTTGACGCCCGAGCTGTTTCCGCCCCACTGCGCGAGCTTCGCGCGCAGGTGCGCCTCGCGCCCGGGGAAGCGCGCGCGTACCCAGTGCAGCAGGTAGACGCCGTCGGCATCGTTGTTGCCGGTGACGAACTCGCGCTTCTTCCCCGACTCGATCGCGCGCCAGGCCGCGTCGAGCACGAGGTCCATCGCGTCGCGCGTCGTGCGGAACATCGCGTCGGTCTTGCGGTTGACGTTGCCGCGCCCTCCGTAGTTCAGGTGCGACAGGTAGAACTTGTCGATGTCCTCGCTCTCCATCAGCTCGAGGAGCGCCGGCAGGTCGTGCGCGTTGTCCTGCGTGAGCGTGAAGCGGATGCCGACCTTGAGGCCGGCGTCGCGGCAGCGGCGCACGGCGGCGAGCGACGCCGCGTAGGCGCCGGCCTTTCGGCGGAACCGGTCGTGCGTCGCCTCGATGCCGTCGAGGCTGATGCCGACGTAGTCGTAGCCGATCGCCGCGACCTTCGGCAGCATCGCGTCGTCGATCATCGTGCCGTTGGTCGAGAGCCCCACGTAGAAGCCCATCGACTTGGCGCGCCGCGAGATCTCGAAGATGTCGGGATGCAGCAGCGGCTCGCCGCCCGACAGGATCAGCACCGGCACGCCGAACGACCTGAGGTCGTCCATCGTGCGGTAGATGTCCGGCGTCGCGAGCTCGCCGGGAAAGTCGATGTCCGCCGAGATCGAGTAGCAGTGCTGGCAGGCGAGGTTGCAGCGGCGGATCAGGTTCCAGATCACCACCGGGCCCGGCGGGTTGCGCTTCGGACCGACCGGCGTCGGATGCCGCACTTCCTCGAGGTACTGCGTCACGCGGAACATCGCCTCACTCCGTTTCCCGCCCGGCGTTCCGGGGTCGTCGTGCGTGCATTATCCGCGGGATCGGCCGCCGCGCATTGATCCGGCCCAAGGGACCGTCAGGCGAAGCGCAGCCCCGTCTTCTTCAAGACCCTGGTGCTGAAGAGGACATCGTGGGCGCGCGCGAAGCCGCCGAGCAGCGCCGCGATCTCGCGAACCTGCGCCTCGCACTCCGCGCGATCGCGCCCGTGCACCATCGCGAACAGGTTGTAGCGCCACGCCGGGAGGCGGCGCGGCCGGCGATAGCAGTGGCTCACGCCCGGCAGCGCACCGATGCGCATGCCGAGCTCGTCGACGCGCGCGTCGTCGACGTCCCACACGCTCATGCCGTTCGCGGTCCAGCCGAGCCGGTAGTGGTTCGGCACCACGCCGATGCGGCGGATCGCACCGGAGGCCATCATCGCGCGCATCCTCTCGATGACGACCTCGGGAGCGACGCCGAGCGATTCCGCGACCGCGTGGTAGGGGCGCGGCACGCGCGGCAGGCCCGCCTGCGTCGCCCGCACGATGGCCTCGTCGACCGACGTCGTCTCCACCGGTCCGTTCACGCCGTCAGCCTCAACTCGACGAAATACTCGCGCTCCTTCGGGAACGCCAGCACCGGCAGCCCGGTCGCCTTCTCGATCCGCGCGATCGCGTCGTCGATGCCCGCGGGCGTCGGCGTCGCGACCACGAACCACATGTTGAGCGCGTGCTCGCGCGCGTAGTTGTGCGCGACCTCGGGGAAGTCGTTCACGATGCCGGCGACGCGGTCGAATTCCCCGGCCGGCACCGTCATCGCCGCCAGCGTGAACGCCCCGCCCATGCGTGCCGCGTCGAAGAGCGGGCCGAAGCGCGTGAGCGTGCCGTCCGCGAGCATCCGGTCGATGCGGGCGATCAGGTCGTCCTCGTCGATGCCGAGCGCCTCCGCCGCGGCGGCGAACGGCCGATCGCACAGCGGGAATTCGCCCTGCAGCGTGTTGACGATGGCCCGGTCCACGGGGTCGGCGATGCCGCTCATCCGGCAGTCACCGCCGCGGCCTCGCCCGCCGTCGGTACCGGCGGGCGGCCGCGCTTCCCGACATAGCGGGCACCGCGCTGCTTGAACGCCGCGAGGGAGAACAGCACGTCGTGCGCGCATGCATCGAGCCCGAGCGCCGCGGCGATCGCATCGCGCCGCGCCGACACCGCGGCGCGGTCGCGGCCGTGGATCATCGCGTACAGGTTGTAGCGCCAGCCGTCGTCGCGGCGCCGACGGTAGGCCAGCGTCACCGATTCCTCGCGCGCGAGCCTGGCGCCCGCGGCATCGGCCTCGTCGTCGGGCACGTCCCAGACGCACATCGCGTTCGCCGCGTAGCCGAGCGGCCGGTGCCGCACGATGAGGCCGAAGCGCGAGATCACGCCACGGTTCAGCCACTCCGCCAGACGCACCGACAGGTATGCCTCGGTGACGCCGGCGCGGCGCGCGACCTCGGCGTACGGACGCGGCTCCGCGGGCAGCCCGTCCTCGAGCGCGGCGACGATGCGCCGGTCGCGCTCGGAGAGCACGATCGGCGACACCGGCGGCGACACGCGCCGCGCCGGCGGGACGTGCGTGCCGGTCGCGTGCACGTCGAAGCCCAGGTCGATCCAATAGTCGCGAACGAGCGGCAGCCGGATCACGGGCCGGCCGGTCGCGCGCTCGATCGCCTCGAGCGCGGCCTCGAGGTGCACC
>JAKLIE010000117.1 GCA_022709775.1 Pseudomonadota bacterium | reverse complement strand
CCGGGACGCCCGCGCACCGCGCGCTCCATCAGCGCGGCCGCCTCTCGCGGAGCGCCGGCGCGGTGCCGGACCATCGCGAGCAGGTTGAGCAGGTCCGGATCGTCGCCCGCCTCGGGCTCGAGCGCCCGAAGCGTCGCCTCGGCCCCCGCGAGATCGCTCGCGCCGGCCTGCGCGGCGGCGCGGTCCATCGCGTCGCGGTACTGCGCGACGCAGCGCTCGTACACCTGCGCCCATTTCGCGCGAACGTAGTCGTGCTGTCGCGAGAACTTCTCGGCATCGAAGTTCCCCAGCCCCCCGCCCCCGGAGGTGCCGGTGTCGGCGTGCCAGCGGAACGACGCGCGGTCGACGAACACGAAGCGTGTCTTCTCGGCGAGCTGCAGCACGAAGTCCCAGTCGTCGTGGATGTCTAGCGCGGTGTCGTAGCGGATGCCGGTGTCGAGCAGCGAACGCCGGTAGAGCAGTCCCGAATGGTGTATGTACGACTTCTCGAGGAGCGCGATCCGGTGGAACGGCCGTCCGACCGTCGTGAACAGGGCCCCCCGCTCGCAGACCTCGAACCGCGTGTAGGCCGCGCCCGCCTCCGGATCCGCGCCGAGCGCCGCGACGAGCGCCGACAGGTGCCCCTCGAGGAACTCGTCGTCGTGGTCCAGCATCGTCACGAAGTCGCCCGTCGCCGCCTCGATGCCGGCGTTCGCGGCGGCCGGACGCGGCAACGGGCCGTCGCGCACGACCCAGTTCAGCCTGAACGGATAGGCGGATGCGTCGATCGGGCGGTGCGACGGTCCGCACGCCGCCACCAGCACGACCTCGATCGCCGGGTGGTCCTGCATCGCGACCGACGCGAGCGCGCGCGGCAGCGTCGGCGGATCCATGCTCCGCACGACGACGCTGACCAGCGGAACGCCGGCGTTCAGGACTTCAGCGCCGCGAGGCACGCGTCGCGGATCGCCTCGACGCCGCCCATGCCGTCGACCTTGCGGTGGCGCGGTGCGCGCGGATCGCCGGAGGCGGCCCACTTCGCGTACCAGGCAACGAGGGGCTTGGTCTGCGAATGGTAGACGGCGAGGCGCTCGCGCACGGTGTCCTCGCGGTCGTCGTCGCGATGGATCAGCGCTTCGCCGGTGACGTCGTCCCTCCCCGCGACCTTCGGCGGATTGAAGCGCACGTGGTAGGTCCGGCCCGACGCCACGTGCACGCGGCGCCCGCCCATCCGCTCGACGATCGCGGCGTCCGGAACGTCGATCTCGAGCACGGCGTCGATTGCGACGCCTTCCCGCTTCATCGCCTCGGCCTGCGGGATCGTGCGCGGGAACCCGTCGAACAGGTAGCCTTTCGCGCAATCGGGCGCCTTCAGGCGGTCGAGCACGAGCCCGACGATGATGTCGTCGGACACGAGCCTTCCGGCGTCCATCACCTTCTTCGCCTCCAGGCCCATCGGGGTTCCGGCCTTGATCGCCGCGCGAAGCATGTCGCCCGTCGAGATCTGCGGGATGCCGTACGCCGCCGTGATGAAGGCGGCCTGCGTGCCTTTGCCGGCCCCGGGAGGCCCCAGCAGGATCAGTCGCATGATCGTGGACGCGATGAGGCTGTGCGGACGGCAATGCAGAGACATCGGGCGGGTCCGCAGGGCCGCCGGCCCGACCGATTGTCCATGCAACGGGCGCGCACGGTCAATTGCGCCGGATCAAGGGATCCCGGGAGAAGGCGGCCGCGGCGACCGAAGTCGGGGGCTCAGCGCGCCGCGGCGTAGATCATGCGTACCCGCTCAAGGTCCTCGGGCGTGTCGACTCCCGGCGCCGGCGTGCCCATCGTCACGTCGACGACGATCCGGTGGCCGTGCCACAGCGCGCGCAACTGCTCGAGCGCCTCGAAGCGCTCGATCGGCGCGGGAGCTAGCGCGGGAAACGTCGCCAGGAAACCGACGCGATACGCGTAGAGGCCGTAGTGACGGTGAATCGGAAGGTCCTCGGGCAGCGCCTCGCGACCCGACGCGAACGCGTCGCGCGCCCAGGGGATCGTCGCGCGGCTGAAGTAGAGCGCGTAGCCGTTCGCGTCGCGCACGACCTTGACCACGTTCGGGTTGAACGCCTCCGCCGCGTCGTCGATCGGATGGCAGGCCGTCGCGATCGACGCGTCGGCGTGCCGCGCGAGCAGTTCCGCCATCCGGCGGATCAGCTCCGGCTCGAGCAGCGGCTCGTCGCCCTGGACGTTCACGACGATCGCCTCCGGCGAGAGCCCCAGCAGCGCAGCCGCCTCGGCGAGGCGGTCGGTGCCGGTGGGATGGTCCGCACGGGTCATCAGCGCCTCGACGCCGTGTTCGCGCGCCGCCGCCATCACGCGCTCGTCGTCGGTGGCGACGACGACGCGGTCCGCCCCGCTTTCGCGCGCCCGGTCGGCCACGCGCACGACCATCGGCTTGCCGCCGATGTCGGCGAGCGGCTTCCCGGGCAGGCGCGTCGAGGCGTAGCGGGCGGGAACGATGACGGTGAACATGGATTTCGCGCGGCGGCGCTACGCGACGGCGTGCCGCGTCCCGTCCTCGCGTCGCCGCGGCGCGCGGGTGCCGCCGGCCCGTTCCGCCGGACGCATCGCGCCGGCGACGCGCCCGTCGTTCCTCATCCCTCGTGCCGACGGAATGCGTCGGCCTCCTCCGGCGAAAGGCGGCGGGCCTCGTCCTCGAGCATCACCGGGATGCCGTCGCGGATCGGATAGGCGAGCCTCGCCGACACCGAGATCAGCTCCTGCTTCTCGCGGTCGTAGACGAGCGCGCCCTTGGTCACCGGGCAGACGAGGATCTCGAGCAGTTTGGCGTCCACGGAAGCTTCTCCTCGATGCGGTCGACGAGCGAGGGGTCGATGCGGGCGCGGATGTCGAGCGCCCAGAAGCGCCCGTCCGCGTGATGCGCGCATTTTACCGCGTCCTTGGCGGTCATCAGGATCGCTTTCGCCTCCGGCAGCACGAAGTCGCCCGGCGCGTATCGGTGGTGGTCGGGAAACGCCCGCGTGCGCGCTTCGACACCGAGCGAGCGCAGGAGCGCGAAGAATCGGTCGGGAACCGCCGTCCCCGCGACCGCCCAGGCGGACGTGGGCCGGAACGTCGCCGGGTCCGCCGTGCGCGCCGGATCCGCGAGGTTGCGCCAGCGCACGGGTTCGTGCGCCATCAGCGTGTCGCGTCCCTCGCCGGTCGCGCGCCACGCATCCTCCTCCACGAGCCGGACGATCGCGTCGACCTCGGCCAGGCGCGACGCCGGCTCGCGCAGCGGTCCCGCCGGCAGCAGCCATCCGTTGCCGAATCCGCGCGCGCCGTCGACCGCCGCGATCTCGACGTCCCGCGCGAGCGCATAGTGCTGCAGTCCGTCGTCGGCGACGACGACGTCGCAGGAACGATCCGACTCGAGCAGCAGCGCGGCAGCCTCCGCGCGCCGGCGGCCCACCGCGACCGCCCGACCGGTCGCCGCGAGCAGCAGGGGCTCGTCGCCCGCATCGTCCGGATCGTCGTCGCGCGACACGACGCGCGCCGCGTCGGCACGCCGGCCGTAGCCGCGGCTCACGAAACCGGGATGCCAGCCGCGTTCCGCCAGGGCGTCGGCGACGGCGATCGCGAGCGGCGTCTTGCCGGAGCCGCCGACCGTCAGATTGCCGACGACGACGACGGGCACGCGCAGCCGGGTCGCGCGCAGCACGCGCAGCCGGTAGAGCGCCCGCCTGGCGGCGACGACGCCGCCATAGATCGCGGAGAGGGGAGCGAGCGCCGCCGCGAGCGGCGTCAGCCGCGGGGCGTACCACGCGGTGACGAGCCGGTCGGCGAATGCCATGGGCGTGGCCGGCGGGGCGGCCGCCGGGAATCCGCTACTTCTTCGCGCCGCCGGACGACTGCGTCGCGAACGTGATGTGCACGAGCCCGGCCATCCGCGCGGCTTCCATCACGTTGACGACCGACTGGTGCGTCGCGCTCGCGTCGGCACTGATGATGATCACCGGGTCCTTCGCCTGCCCGGCCGAGCGCTTGAGCTCGTCGGCGAGCGCCGCGGCATTGGTCCACGTGAACACGGTCCGGTCGATCACGTAGCGGCCCTGCGCGTCGATGCCGACGTTGACCTCGCGCGGGCGCTCCTTCGAAGGATCCGCGTCGGCCTCGGGCAGCGTGATCTGCAGCTCGGCGAAGCGCTGGTAGGTCGTCGTCACCATCAGGAAGATCAGGATGACGAGCAGCACGTCGATCAACGGGATGAAGTTGATCTCCGGGTCCTCGCGAACGCGGTTGCCGCGCAGGTTCACGGGCGTCCTTCCCCGCCGCTCACAGGCGCTCGCCGTGCGCGAGGTCGACCAGCTTGGTCGCCTGCTGTTCCATCTCGACGACCAGCGCGTCGACCTTGGCGCGGAAATGGCGGTAGAAGATCATCGCCGGGATCGCGACGACGATGCCGAACGCGGTGTTGTAGAGCGCGATCGAGATGCCGTGCGCGAGCTGGATCGGGTTGCTGCCGGCGGCCGTCTGCGACCCGAAGATCTCGATCATCCCGACGACGGTCCCGAACAGGCCCATCAGCGGCGCCATCGCGGCGATCGTGCCGAGCGTCGTGATGAAGCGCTCGAGCTCGTGGATCACCACGCGCCCGACCTCCTCGATCGCCTCCTTCATCACCGGACGCGGGCTCTTGACGTTCGCGAGGCCGGCCGCGAGCAGGCGGCCGAGCGGCGCCCGGCGGGCGGTCTTCGAAAGGAGCTCCGGCGTCGCGCCGGTCTGCCGGAACTCCGCGAGCACCTGGTCGACCAGCCCCGGCGGCGCCACGACGGTCTGCCGCAGCGAATAGAGGCGTTCGAAGATGAGCGCGAGCGCGATCACCGATGCCGCGAGCAGCGGCCAGATGGGCCATCCGGCCGCCTGGATCAACGACCACACGTTGCGATTCTCCCGGGAGCGAAGTCCGCGGGACTGTAGCCTCTGGCCCGGGTTTCGGCAAGGCGCGCCCCGCCGGGGCGCCGTGCGCGCGGGCACGTCCGGCCTGCCTGCATCACCGGTCCGTCGGGCGCCTGCTCCCGGGCGTCAGCGTCGCGACGATCGCCGCGCCGACCAGCACGATGAGCCAGCACACGTAGAGCCACAGCATGAACAGCGGCAGCACGGCGAGGGCGCCGTAGATCTGCCGGTAGGTCGGGACGTGCGTCACGTACCACGCGAACCACGCCTTCGCGACCTCGAGGCCGCCGGCGGCGAGCATCCCCCCGGCGATCGCGTGGTGCCAGCGCACCGCGCAGTACGGCGCGATCCGGTAGACGAGCGCGAGCGCGAACGATGCGACGAGCCAGGACAGCGGCCTGCCGACGAGCGTCGCGAGCGACTCGCGCACGGGTACCGTCCCGAGCGACTGCGCGAAGAGCCAGGTCGTCGCCGAGATGCTCGCGCCGGCGAGGATCGGTCCCAGCGTCACGCCGATCCCGTAGACGAGCACGCGCCGCACGAGCGGCCGCTTGCGCCGTACGCCGAAGATCGCGTTGATCTCCGTGTCGATCGTCGCGACCAGCATCGCGGCGGTGATCGCGAGGAACGCCACCGTCAGCGGCGCGAGCCGCGCCGCCTGTTCGGCGAACCCCCTGATCGACTCGCGGACGGCGACCGTCCCGCTCCCCGGCATGAGCACGCGCACGAGCCAGTCCTCCAGCGTCGCGAGCCCCTTCTCGAACGCGGGGAACTGCGAGACGACGGCGAACGCAACGGTCGCGAGCGGCACGAGCGCCAGCAGCGTCGTGAACGCGAGGCTGGAAGCGGTGGCGTTGAGGCGGATGCCCTTGAGACGGGAGGCGACGCCCTGGAGGAATGCGATCACTGTCGTGGGGGAGTGCCGCGCGGGCCGGCCGGTCGCGCGACGAACGCCGGAGGACTCTGCCCGGCATTATCGCCGATCGCGTAAGGTCCCGACGCGCGCGGTCGACCATGCGAGGCCCGTTCGACGAGCCTCCTCGGGGCCGGCGGAGTACGATGGGCATCCCGCGCTAGGAGGCGACGATGGATCGAAACGCTCACGAGACCGCCGTGCTGGGCGGCGGCTGCTTCTGGTGCCTGGACGCGGTGTTCCGCGAGCTCGAGGGCGTGACCGCCGTCGAGTCGGGCTACGCGGGCGGCACGACCGAGCGGCCGAGCTACGAGGCCGTGTGCCGCGGCACGACCGGGCACGCAGAAGTCGTGCGCGTGACGTTCGATCCGTCGGTACTCTCCTACCGCGACCTGCTGGGCGTGTTCTTCGCGATCCACGACCCGACGACGAGGAACCGGCAGGGGCACGACGTGGGGACGCAGTACCGGTCCGCGATCTTCGCGCAGACGCCGGAGCAGAGGCGCATCGCGGAAACGCTGGTGCAGGAGCTGTCCACC
>JAKLIE010000116.1 GCA_022709775.1 Pseudomonadota bacterium | reverse complement strand
TCATCGTGCCGTAGAACACGTTGAGCGGGTTCGCGGGATGATTGAAGAAGAGGATGTAGCCGATCCCGAGTACGAGTCCGGGTATCGCCATCGGCAGCATCGCCTGCAGGCGCACGAGCGGCCGGACGAGGTCCGCGCCGCGCGTCTTCTCGAGCCAGTACGCGCCGGCGAAGGTCAGCAGCGCGCCGACGACCGCGCACCAGGCGGCCATCGTCAGGCTGTTGCGGTAGGCGTTCTCGACGCCCGCCTCCTCGAAGCCGTAGGTGTAGTGGTTCAGCGTGAACGACAGGTTGTACGGCCAGACCTTCACGAACGACCCGAACACCGCCACGCCGATCACCGTCAGCATCGCGGCCGACATCAGGAGCACGAACGCCAGCAGCAGGCGGTCGCGAAGAGGCGAGGGCCTCGGAAGGTAGGGCACGCTGCGCGCGGACAGGAGCGCCTTCTGGCGCACGCGCACCGCATGGTCGACGAAGAACGCGACGAGCGCCGGCACGAGCAGGATCAGCCCGACGACCGCGCCGATCTGGAAGTTCTGCTGGCCGATCACCTGCTTGTAGATGTCGATCGCGAGCACGCTGTAGTTCGCGCCGATCACCTTGGGCACGCCGAACTCGGACACCGACATCGTGAACACGACCATCGCGGCGGAGATGAGGCCGTAGCGCGCGCCCGGCAGCGTGATCGTGACGAACTTGCGCCACTCCGAGGTCGCCATCGAGTCGGCCGCCTCGTACAGCCGGGCGTCCGACAGCGAAAGCGACGCGAGCATGATCATCACCGCGTGCGGGAACGCCGAGAACGTCATCGCGAGCACCATGCCCGGCAGCCCGTAGATCGTCGTGAGGCCGAACCACGGCAGGATGCCCTTGAAGAGGCCCTGGTTGCCGAACAGATAGATGAACGACAGCGCCGCGAGCAGCGACGGCGCGAGGATCGGCACCAGCGCGATGTTGCGCCACAGCCACTTGGCGCGGATGCAGCTTCGCTGGATCGCGTAGGCGAACGCGAACGCGAGCGGCACCGTCAGGAACGTCGTCACCAGCGCGAACGTCAGCGTGTTGCCCGCCGAGCGCGAGAACGCGGGAGACGCGAAGTACTGGACGAAGTTCGCGAGCCCGACGTACGCCCCGCCCTTGTCCTGGACGGCACGGATCAGGAGCGCGGCCAGCGGCGCGGTCATGAAGGCGAAGAGCGCCACCGCCACGAGCACGAGCCCGCCGCGCGCCGCGAGGGCCTCGCCCGCGAGCGCGAGCCGGCGGGACGCGACCGGCGCGGGGCCCGCTGCGAGCGTCCCGCTCACGCGCCCCCCAGCCGGCGGCGGTCCCCCGGGTCGCTCACGCGGCGAAGACGCGCACGCGCTCGGGGCGGAGCGCGAACGCCACGCGCGCCCCTTCCCGGACGCCGAGCTCGAGCGTCTGGTTGAGCGAGAAGTAGACGAGCATCCGCTGGCCGTCGAAACCGTCGACGTCGAGGCTGGCGAGGCAGTAGGTGCCGAGGAAGTCGACGTTGCGCACGATGCCCGACAGCGCGTTGGGCATCGTCTCGACGGGACCCGAGTCGGCGAGGATCCGGTCTTCGGGCCTCAGGTAGAGCCTGACGGCATCGCCCGTCGCGATGCCGTTCGCTCCGGTCGCGATCTCCTTGCTGCCGACGCGGTAGCGCCCGCCGCCGACGCACGTCGCCTTGAGCACGTTCACCTTGCCGAGGAAGTCGGCGACGAAGGGCGTCGTCGGCCGCTCGTAGACCTCGAGCGGCGTGCCGATCTGCTCGATCACGCCGTGGTTCATCACGACGACGCGGTCGGCCATCGAAAGGGCCTCCTCCTGGTCGTGCGTGACCATGATCGTCGTCACCTTCAGGCGCCGCTGCAGCTGGCGGATCTCGCCGCGCAGCCGATCGCGCTCCTTCGCGTCGAGCGCCGAGAGCGGCTCGTCGAGCAGGAGCAGCGATGGCGCGGTCGCCAGTGCACGGGCGAGTGCGATGCGCTGCTGCTGGCCGCCGGAGAGCTGGCCCGGGTACTTGGGGCCTTCGTTCGGCAGGCCCACGAGAGTCAGGAGCTCGGCGACGCGGGCTTCGATCGAAGCGCGGTCGCGCCGGCGGTTGACGAGCCCGTAGGCGACGTTGTCCCGGATCGTGAGGTTCGGGAACAGCGCGTACGACTGGAACACGATCCCGTAGTCGCGCGCCGCCGGCGGCGCGCTCGAGACGTCGCGCCCGTTCTGAATCACGCGCCCCGACGTCTGGTTCTCCAGCCCCGCAATGATCCGCAGGAGCGTCGTCTTGCCGCAGCCCGACGGCCCCAGGAAGCAGACGAGCTCCCCCGCGTGGATCGCGAGGTCGATCGACTTCAGCGCGACGAAGGAACCGAAGGCCTTGTGGATGCCCTCGATGCGAAGCGCATCGACGGTGGCGGGATCAGAACTCACCGATGATGTCCGTTTTCGATGGGACCGGCGCTGCGTCCCTGCCAGGCACCGACCGCGGCCCCGGACAGGCCCGAGCCATTCCGCCTGTCCACGAATGCGCCGGATCGAGCGGTCCTCGCAGGGGCCGCTCGAATCCGGCGAGTCATTCCGGCGTCGCGCGCCGACGCCGCACACTGCGCGTCATGGCCACATCGCGACGCCCGGAATAACCCTACTTCGGCGCGGCCTTCGACTCGTACCGCTTGCTCCACTCGGCGAGGATCGCATCGCGGTTCTTCGCCGCCCACGCGAAGTCGTTCTTCGCGAGGAGCGCACCGTAGTTGGCGGGCACGTTCGGCAGCGGTTGCGACAGGCTGGGCACCGCGACGATCGCGAAGTTCTTCGCGTAGAGCGCCATCGCGGCGTCGGAGGCGGCCCAGTCCATCAGCTTCTGCGCGGCGGCAGCGTTCTTCGTGCCCTTGTGGATGCCGATCGCCTCCAGGTCCCAGCCCAGTCCTTCCTTCGGGAACACGAGCTCGATCGGCTTGCCCTGCGCCTTCTCGCGGTTCGCGCGGTACTCGAACGAGATGCCGACGACGTATTCGCCGTTCGCGGCGGCCGCGCACGGCCGCGAGCCCGAGTGCATGTACTGGGCGATGTTCTCGTGCAGGCCGTCCATGAACTTCCAGCCTTCGGCCTCGCCGAAGATCTGCAGCCACGCGGTCACGTCGAAGAAGCCGGTTCCCGACGACGCCGGATGCGGCATCACGATCTGGCCCTTGTAGATCGGCTTGGTCAGGTCCTTCCAGGTCTCGGGCTTCGGGATCCCGCGTTTGGCGGCTTCGACCGTATTGAAGCAGATCGTCGCGCCCCACACGTCCATGCCGACCCAGGCCGGCGGGTTCTTGGGATCGCGGTACTGCGAGGCGATGCGCGCCAGGCCCTGCGGCGCGTACGGCTGCAGCATCCCTTCGGCGTCGAAGACGCCCATGCTGGTCGCGGCGACGCCCATCACGACGTCCGCCTTCGGGTTGGCCTTCTCGGCGAGGAGCTTCGCGGTGATCACGCCGGTCGAGTCGCGCACCCAGGTAATCTCGATGTCGGGATGCGCCTTGTTGAAGCCCTCCTGGTAGGCCTTGAGCTGGTCGGTCTCGAGCGCCGTGTAGACGGTGAGCTGCGTCTTCTGGGCGAGCGCGACGCCGGACGAGGCGAAGGCCGCGGCGGCGAGCGCGGCGGCGAGCCGGCGGAAGGGTCGATCGACGTTCATCGGTGTGCTCCTAGCGTGGAGGGGAACGGAACGTCCCGCCGGTGCGGCGCGGGTCGAATGGCGCGGATGCTACGCGGAGGCGTGCGGGACGGCAACGCTCGTTCGTGTGTCCGGTGCAGCATCGCGTCTGCCCGGCAGTCTGCGCCGGCAGGATTGCAGATTGTTGACAATCTACACCCTGCGCAGTCCAATACGCAACATGGCCAAGTCCAGCGCTCCCGGGTCGCCCGATGCCGCGGGCGCGCGCACCGCGCGCCCTGCGGTGCCGCCGTCCGCTCCCGCCGTCGCCGACAGCATCGCACTCGTCCGCACCAGCTCGCTTCCCATGCTGGTGCAGCGCGAGCTCGAGCGGATGATCCTGGCGGGCGAGCTCGGCGTCGGCGCCAAGCTCAACGAGGACACGGTCGCGAAGATGCTCGGCGTGTCGCGCGGCCCGGTACGCGAGGCGTTTCGTGCGCTCGAAGTCGCCGGCCTCGTCCGGCTCGAGAAGAACCGCGGCGTATTCGTGCGCCAGATCGGCATCGCCGAGGCCGACGAGATCTACGAGCTCCGCGCCGTGCTCGACGAGTACGCCGGACGCCGCGCCACGCAGAACGCGGACGCCCTCGACGTCGCCGACCTCCGCTCGCGCCTCGACCGCATGGAGCGCGCGGTCGGCCGCGGCGACCTCGACACCTACCATGACGCCAACCTCGCGTTCCACGACCGGCTGGTCGAGCTCGCGGGCAACGCGAAGCTCCTCGCGCTCTACCGCCGGCTCGTCAACGAGCTGTCGCTCCACCGCCGCGCCACGCTCGACCAGTCGGGCATTCCGTCGGTGTCGCTCGAGGAGCACCGCGCCATCGTCGACTGCATCGCCTCCGGCCAGCCGGCGGCAGCCGGTCGCCTGCTTCACGACCACGTGGTGGCGAGCCGCGAGCGCATGCACCGCAAGACGGGCTCGCCGCTGACCGCCCCCAAGTCCCGGCGCACGCGCCGGTCCGCCTGACCCACGAAGCCCCCGATGAACTCCGTCTCCCTGCACGGCCGCACCTACCGCCCGCCCGCGGGCCCCGTCGTGATCGTCTGCGTCGACGGTTGCGAGCCCGACTACGTCAACCTCGCGATCGGCGCGGGCGCCGCACCGTGGTTCGCGAGCCTCGTGAAGCACGGCACCTGCCTCACCGCCGACTGCGTCGTCCCGTCGTTCACGAACCCCAACAACCTGTCGATCGTCACCGGCGCGCCGCCCTCGGTGCACGGGATCTGCGGCAACTACTTCTGGGACCGCGACGCGCAGGCCGAAGTGATGATGAACGACCCGCGCTACCTGCGCGGCGGCACCCTGCTCGCGGCGTTCGCGGACGCCGGCGCGAAGGTCGCGGTCGTCACGGCGAAGGACAAGCTCCGCGCGCTGCTCGGCCACAGGATGAAGGGAATCTGCTTCTCGTCGGAGAAGGCCGACAAGGTCACCGCGGTCGAGAACGGGATCGTCGACGCGATGGGCCTCACGGGCATGCCGCTCCCGTCGGTCTACAGTGCCGCCCTCTCCGAGTTCGTGTTCGCCGCGGGCGTGGCGCTCCTGGAGCGCGAGCGGCCCGACGTCATGTACCTGTCGACCACCGACTACGTCCAGCACAAGCACGCACCCGGCACGCCCGGCGCCAATGCGTTCGTCGCGATGATGGACGGCTACCTCGCGAAGCTCGACCGGCTCGGCGCGACGATCGTCGTGACGGCCGACCACGGGATGAACGCCAAGACCGACGCGTTCGGCCGCCCCAACATCGTGTTCCTGCAGGACCTCGCCGACCACTGGTACGGCGCGGGGACCGCGCGCGTGATCCTGCCGATCACCGACCCCTACGTCGTCCACCACGGCGCGCTGGGCTCGTTCGCGACGATCTACCTGCCGCAGGAGACCGTCGGCGACGCCGAAGTGCGGCTGCGCTCGGTGCCGGGCATCTGGCAGGTGCACGGCCGCGACGAGGCCTGCCGCCGCTACGAGCTGCCGCCCGACCGCGTCGGCGACGTCGTCGTCGTCGCCGAGCGGCTGTGGACGCTCGGTACGAGCCGCACGCGCCACGATCTCTCCGGCCTCGACGCGCCGCTGCGCTCGCACGGGGGCGTCTCCGAGCAGCAGGTCCCGCTGATCGCGAACCGCCCCGCGCCCGACCTCCCCGACCGCCGCTGGCGCAACTTCGACGCCTTCGACCTCGCGCTCAACCGCCTCGGATGACCCGACGATGAACATGATCACCGACCTCGCCGGGATCCGCGCCGGCCACGTGCTCCACGAGAAGATGCGCATAGGCGGCGAGCGCGTCGGCGGCAGCCGCGTGCTGGAGGTGCACAACCCCTACACGGGCGCCGTCGTCGGGACGGTGCCCAAGGCCGGCGCCGAGGAGATCCGCCGTGCCTTCGCGATCGCGAAGGCGTACAAGCCGACGCTCACGCGCTACCAGCGCTACGAGATCTGCCGGCGCACCGCCGAGATCGTCCGCTCCCGCGCCGAGGCGCTCTCCGACCTCATCACCGCCGAGTGCGGCATCGGAAAGAAGGACTCGCGCTACGAGGTCGGCCGCGCCTGCGACGTGTTCACGTTCGCCGGCAACGCGGCGCTCAACGACGACGGGCAGGTGTTCTCCTGCGATCTGACGCCGCACGGCAAGTCGCGCAAGGTCTACACGCTGCGCGAGCCGCTCCTGGGCGTCATCAGCGCCATCACGCCGTTC